>DATJFU010000086.1:0-5149 GCA_035495495.1 Bdellovibrionota bacterium | reverse complement strand
CCGGATTGGCGTTGTGTTCCACCTTCATCGGTACCTCCTGTACGGGTCACCGGCTTCACGCCGGCTTCCGCCTTTCCTTGGCCTTGGGGGGGCTCCGGTGCCTTGCTCCCCCTTTTCGCATTGTATCCACGCGCATCCATGTAAGCAATGACCAGGTCCGCCAAGCCGTAACCCCCACTATGCGCCGCTTTTTTGGCGTATTCGGAGTCCAACATGCCCTGATAAACCTGGGTTCCCATGTTCTGGAGCCCGTAGGGACTCTCAGGAACTGTTTTACGCATGGCCTGCATCATGTGCTCAAGGAACAGCTCCTCCATTCCTTCAGCAGCCTTAACAATACCGGGGTCCACGTCGGCCCGGTCCAGGACGGTCTTCTGGGGAGACGGGGTCGTCGGCGCCGAACGGGCGTCCCTTCCCCACTGCATCTGATCCGGAATGGGACTGGGTGAAAGGGTAGAGGGGGGGACGCTCACGCCCCCCCCTCTCCTCGCAGCTCGACCGGCGCTACCGGGGCGGCTTCCATGCCTTCGGCCCCAGCGCCTTGATGACCGGATAAACCCACCATCCTAGCAGGCTGTGCATCCCGTCTCGTTTCCTGGATGGCGCTCGTTCCGCCGTCTTCCGTGACAGCTCCCGAAGCGCCGGTCCTTTTGCCGCGAACCATTGCCTGCTCGCCGCCAAACGCGATGAGCGGGCCCAAAAAATCGTCCAACACAAAATCAGTCCAACGAATCACATGAACTCCAGTTCCGCCTGCAGGGCTCCCGCCTTCTGCAACGCTTGAAAGATCGCCGTCAGATCCTTGGGGCGCACGCCCATGGCGTTCAGGGCCTTCACCAGGTCCGACACACTCGTGGTCCTCTTGATCTGCATCACGCGCTCGGCCTTGCCGGCGTTCTGCCCGTTGGCGCCCGGCTGGTTGTTTGAGCCGGCCACCTCGATCGCGAGATCGCCGTGCGCGATCGCCACCGGCGAGATCGCGATGTTCTCGCCCATGATGACCGTGCCGGTGCGCTCGTTCAGCACCACGCGGGCTCCGTTGTCGACGGTGACGTCGAGGTTCTCGAGCCGGGCCAGGAGCTCGACCGAGTTGCCCTCGTAGTTAAAGGGCACGACGACGTCGATCGTGGCGCTGTCCTTGGCCGTGGCAAACTGCCCGCCGAGCTCGGCGTTGACCGTCGAGACCACGCGGGCCGAGGTCGTGAAATCGGGATTGTGCAGGGCGAGCCTGAAGCTCTTCTTGCCCGCGAAGTTCAGCTCGAGATCCTTTTCGATCGTCGCGCCGCTCACCACCCGACCCACGGTCGGAAAGTTGGTGTTGGTGCCGTCGGCCACGGATCCAATCGTCATGGGCCCTTGGGCCACGGCGTAAACGTTCTGGTCGCCGGCGCGGAGCGGGGTCACGAGCAGCACGCCGCCCTCGAGGTTGGTGGCGTCGCCGATCGAGCTCACGGTCACGTCGATGCGGTTACCCACCCGTGCAAAGGGTGGAAGTTTGGCCGTCACGATGACCGCCGCGGCGTTCTTGGAATTGATATTGCCGCCGCCCCCACCGCCCGCCGCGCCACCCGGGGCGTTACCGACGTCGAGGCCCAGCTTGGTGAAGAGACGGGTCAGGGACTCGCCCGTCACCTGCGAGTTGGAATCGCCCGTGCCCTTGAGGCCGACGACGATGCCGTAGCCGATCAGGATGTTCTCACGAACCCCTTTGACGGCGGCGATGTCCTTGAGGCGTGCCGCCTTGGCCGCCGGCGCCGCGAGCAAGAGGGCCGCGGCGGCCAGAATGAGGGCGCCTAGGGTGGCCCTATCTGAATGCTTTGACCCGGTACTCATAAAGGTTTCCTGAATCGATGGTTTCGGCTTCGTTGACGTCCGTGCTCCGCGCGATCGCCACCAGGGTGACCATGCGGGTTTGGTTCTTGTAAGGAACGCGCTTGGTCGCGCGGATCTTGTAGTTTCCGTTGGGATAGCGCTCGAGGATCTCGGCCATCATCTGCTCGCCGTCCTTGATGCCGAGGGCGCCCGTCACGTCCACGTCGGCAAAGGTCGCGGGCGGGATCGCGGGCGGCTCCTCGCCGGTTCTTTCTTGGCCTTGCGCCTGGGCCTGGGCCTGGGCGGCAGCGGCTTGTCCCGCGGGACCACGGCCCCCCTTGAGGGCCTCCATCCGCCGTTTTTCTTCGGTCTCCAGGACCGCGGCGTCGGCCTCTTCTTGGGTCAGGGTCTTCTTGACCTCGGCGCCCATGTCCTTGATCACGCGATCCTTGAGGACCACCGTCACGAGGTCGCCCACGGCTTTGACCTTGTTCTTGGTAAAGAAGTAGTTGGTCTGGCCCGTCGAGGCCCAGAGCGAACCCTCGTTGGGGGCGCTGTCCTCGAAGTCGGCCTTACGCGCCCGAACGCCGTCCTGATACAGGCGCTTGGTCTCGGGCGGCAGGTTGGGATTATCCGTGTACGCGGGGCCCACGGGTCCCGCGGTGCTCTGGGGCGGAATCCAGCTGCCCGGCTGCCCGTCGTTGCCCGTGCGCATGCTGGCGGGGCCGCGCTCCGAGTGGCCGACCGTGCGGTACTCGCCCTCATCGTCCTGCCGACTGGCCGGATCCTCGAACTCGTAGTCGGCGAGCAGGTTTCTCTCCGAGAACGTCCCACCCACGGTGGGCTCCTGATAGGGCCCGTGATCGTCCATGTCCCGGCGCAGGTTGCCCATGAGCTGGGCGCAGCCGGAGGTCCAAACCAGAACGGCGACGGCCAACGTAAGCTTGAAGGCATGGGTGGAATTCACAACCGCACCTCCACCACATGGTCGGCGCCGAGGATCCCCGACAGCGTGCGCTTGGTGCTCTGGGTGACCACGTTGACCCGATCGCCCGTGCTCGCGGGCTGTGAGGCCAAGCCAATCGTCGAGAGCGTGATGCCGCCCGCGATGACCCGAACCTTGACCTGATCGCCCTGCCGAAGATCCGGAATCTTTTCGACCGCCGAGATCAAAATGGGCTCGCCCTCGAGCAGGGTCTGCCGGGACTGAAGGCCTTGCGGCGGCTCATCAGAGGTCAGGATCAGGCCGCGAATCTCGCGGCGCGGACCCACGGCCACGTCCACCGTGCGCTGGAGCAGATCCTTCTCGGCGACGGCCTCGCCCGGGCGTACGCGATTTTTGGGGCTCCAGCCCGTGATCCACGCGTGAAACGAGATCGAAGCCGGGACCGGCGTCTCGGATCCGCTGATCCGGCAGAAGAAAGAGGCGTTACCCTGGCCGTCCTCTTGAACTTGCTCTACGGACTCGACTTGATCGGCCGTGGTGATCGAGATCCCGCGGGGCAGGCCCACGGATTCGAGTTTGGCTCCGGGATAACGTTGGCTCAGGATCGAGAAAACGGCGCGCTCGAGAGCGGTACCGGCCCGTGCGCCGGTGGTCACCGTGATCGCGGCCAGAACGGCCGCAAGTGAAAACGAACGAAGAATTCCCCTCAAAGACCAAGCCCTCCTGGCTTCGGACCTTGCTCCGCCCATCCTGGGCGAAACATCACACTAAACAAGTCTATCTCAGGTTAACCGTCGACTCCAACATCTTGTCCGCGACACCCATCACCTTGGTGCCCATTTCGTAGGCCCGCTGGGTGGTGATCATGTCCACCATGCTGTTGGCCACGTTGACGTTGGAGGCCTCGAGCGCCCCCTGCTGAATGTTTCCGTACCCGTTCTCGTTGGGCATGCCCTGGATGGGCGCGCCGCTCGAGGGCGACGTCATATAGATGCCGGAACCCTGGGCGCGCAGGCCCTGCTCGTTCTGAAACGTGTGTAATTGCAGCTGACCGATCACCGTCAGGGTTCCGTCCTGCATGAGGGCCTGAACCTCGCCGTTGGGCGTGACGGTCACGTTGGATGTATTGGGCGGAACCGTGATCTGCGGCATCAGCATGGCGCCGCTCCCGAGCATCAGCCGGCCCTGGGCATCGAGGTGGAACGCGCCGTTACGGGTGTACCCGGTTTGGCCGTTGGGCATCTGCACCTGAAAGAAGCCGTTACCCTCGATCATCAGGTCGTACGGGTGGTAGGTCATCCGTGCCGGGCCCTGCTCAAAGATTTTGGTCGAAGTGCCGACCTTTACGCCTGTACCGGTCTGTACCCCCACCGGCGACTGGCTCGCGTCGCCCAGCTGGGCCCCCGGCTCGCGGATCGTGTGGTACATGAGGTCCTCAAACTCGAGATCGCCCCGCTTGTAACCATCCGTGTTGGCGTTGGCCAAATCGTTGGAGATGCGCTCGATATTGCTCTGTTGAGCGTTGAGGGACGTAGCGGCCGTATTCAGAGCGGTCAGCATGGCGTTAGAGTTTTCCCACCTGGTTGGATTCGAGCTCCATCATGGAGTCCATCGTTTTGACTGCCTTGAGATCGTGCTCAAACAGCCGCTGGGCCTTGATCATGTCTGCCATCTCGGAGACCGGGTTCACGTTGGACGTCTCGAGCACTCCTTGCCTGAGGGCCGTCTCTTGAACCTTGGGTCTCATGTTCTGGGGGTCGACGTTGACGAACAGGCTGTTCCCCACTTTGCGGAGGTGGTTGCGGTCATTGAATTCCACCACGCTCAAGCTACCCACCTTGCGGTCGCCCGCGTAGATGTCGCCCTGATCGGTGATGGAGACCCTCCCCACTGCGTCCCGGAGACTGATGGCTCGTGCCTGATCTCCGAGTCCAGCCGCGACTCCTCCTTGAGTCGATAGCCCTCCTTGGCCCGGCTGAACGGTCGGAGAAGGCTGAGCCAGCCCTCCGGGTTGTGCGGACAGCACGGGGTACCCCTCCGACGTCACCAACCGACCATCCGTGGCCAATTTGAGGCTTCCGTGCCTCGTATAGCGGATGCCGGAGGGCGTGCTGACCTCTAGAAAACCGGGGCCTTCGAGCGCCACATCCAAAGGTGCATTGGTCACCTTGAGGGCGCCTTGGCTGAAATCCGTGTAGGTTCCGTCCGTGACGACAAACGCCTGGTCGCGTCCGTCGAGGGGATAAAGATCCTTGTCTTTGATGGGACCGCGGGGAATATCGACCGCGAGTTTCTCCCGCTCGTACGTCGAGAGATACTCTTTGAAGGTGGGCTGGTCTTTCTTGTATCCGTCGGTACTGGCGTTCGCGAGGTTGTTAGCGATGGTGTCGA
>DATJFU010000085.1:0-3877 GCA_035495495.1 Bdellovibrionota bacterium | reverse complement strand
GATTTTTCCCAGAAGTAAAAGTACACGCGGTTCAGCATGCGGCGATCGGACAGCCCCGCCACGAGGGCAAGGGGGTCATGGAGTATGTGGTGAACCCAGCGGGCGCCCTTGAACTCATGCGCGCGATACAAGAACACGTTCATGGACCGCGGCCCCTTGTTGTAGGCCGCGGCCGCGAGCAGCCAGATCACCTGGGGGTCATACTTGAGTTCGCGTTTGACGAGCGTCCTGACCAGGTGCTGGTAGCGGTTGTTGAGGTAGACCGCGGTCGACGCCACCCCGGTCTCCAATCGGTAATAACTCGACCTGGGCGCCTCGGGCTCCGCCCCCCGACCGTCCTTGAGCGTAAAGCCGAGCGGCAGCGGATGGGCGCCCACCTGCTGGGTCAGGTAGTCCGTCGTCCGAGGGTCATAGAGGTCCGTGTCCGTGTTGATCTCGCCCAGGGCGGCGGAGGTGAACTGCCCGATGCCCTTGGCGTTCTGGGTGTTGAAGGCGTTCTTGAGATGATCGAGGCGACTCTCCTGAAACAGGACGCACCAGAGAACCGCGGGTGGAAGCGAGAGCGCCTGGGATGCCGCCCTCACCTTCTCGATCACGCGTGCGGCGCGCTCCTGCGAGAAGCCGGACACCCGGCGCATGTACTCGACTTCTTCGCGATACGCGGGATCGGCAGGGGGATCGGCCGTGAAAAGAGAGGCGTCCGACGGCGGAAAATCCTCGGCCTGCGGGGCACACCCCGCCAGAGCCAGGACGATGGCCAGCAGCGACGCTCTCGACATGCTTAGAGGTTACAGCTACCGGGGCCAGGCGGCCAAGAAATCGGCGTGCGGGACGCGAAGGCGTAGGGTCCCGTTGGACTCCCGCTCTTGCAGGGTCCGGTGCCAACGTTCCAAACGGGCGGGATCGACGTCTTTCCACTCGGAGACCTGGCGGACGGCTTCTTCGATGAACCGCAGGTTGGCGCGCAGAAACGCGCGGTCCTCGGCGGTGGCGATCCAGTCGCTCGCGCCCTCGGTGACCTGCCAGCCGCGCCGGCTGAGGATCTCCCGCATGCGGGCGGCGCAGGCGATGCCCATTCCGCGACCAAAGGACTGGGGCCGTTCCATGTGCTCTGAAAAGAGGCCGGCGAAAAAGGCGTCGTCGTCTTCGATGGGGTCGAACTCAGAGCGGCCCGAAAGATGGGTGGTGAAGTAAAGGGCGGGCCGGGCCGAGACGTCGACCTCCTCGATACGCGCGAGGAGCGCCTCGAACTCGTCCTCGGCGTTGAGGTCGAACACGGCGTTGGCCGTGACCAGGTCCGCGCCCCGGTAATCCACCTCGCGAAAATCCAGGTTCACTCCCTGATGGCGGATGGCGCCCGGGGCGGGCCTGAGGCTCGCCGAATGAAACGCCCATTCGAGAAAACTCTGAGCACCCTCGAGCACCCGCGGATCGCGATCGACCAGGAGCCAGTCCTGCCAGCCGCCGAGAGCGCGGGCCAGGTGGGCCACGTTGGCGCCCGAACCCGCACCCAGATCCACGACCTTGAGCGGGCGGCCGGCTCGGCCATGGGCTGAGATCCGCTCGGCCACCAGGTGCTGGAGGGCACGGAGGACCACCCGATCGCGGCAGGCGTGATCGAACGGAAACCTCACCTGCAACCACTGGAGATCGACGGAAACGTACGACTCTAACATCCCAAAAGGCTACCGCCTGGCTCGGCGCCTTTGCAAATCCCCTTCGCCACAGGGAGTTCTCTAAGACGCAATGCATCATTATCGGATGCAGCAACGCTGCGCATTAGAATCTACGCAATGCGTTGTCGGGTGTAGGTTTGGGCGCGTTTACAAAAAAGGCTTTAACCCCAAGTGGAGCCCCGCGCTCCAGGAGAATGAAAATGAAACGCGCCCTCGTCCTTCTGTCCCTCGTGATTTCGACCGCCGCCATGGCCAACGGTCCCCATCCCATCCCCGGCGGCCCCGCGGCCGTGAGCGCCAAGGGTCTCGGCGTCCTCTCCGTGGTGCTCGGCAACCTCGAGAGCCTCAAAGAAGCGCGCAAATACGGCGACCAGGTGCTTGCCGTGAGCGCCAAGACCTATACCGAGAACACCCGCTACGTCGTGCTCGTGGGTACCTGCACCGTGGACCCCGCCTACATCTGCATGGGCAAGGCCACGCTGACCATCACCCGCGGTTTCATCCCCGGCCACGGCACCACCAACACCGCTGAAGTGAAAGAGCTCGACGGCGGCCTCGGCAGCGACAAACTGCCGAACGCCCTCAAGGACTCCACGGCCGCGGTGGTCGAGGCCCTCTCGAACGTCCCCACCGACGCCCAGGCCCTCTCGGCCCACGGAAACAAGGTGACCAAGGCCTCGTCCCAGTTCATCAGTCCCTGGTTCTCGCGCTACTCGGTGACGATCCGCCAGTGCAACGGTTTTACCGGCATGCACTGCACCAGCGGCGCCACCCTGGGCATCGAAGCCAGCTCGACCCACGAAGGTCCGATGACGCACACCACGTACACGTCGACCCTCTCGGTCCTCGAAAACTAAGACCGCGCCCCCGGGGGCCGAAAGGCCTCCGGGGGCTTTTTTTTCCGTCCACGCCGGCTCCTATGGGATATCATCCTTAAGACGGCGCCACATCGATGACGGACCCCTCGACAGCACCCCAGAACAAAAAAGACACCCGCATCCTGCTGGTGGACGACGACCCCGACTTTCTTCCCACCCTCGAGGCGGTGCTCAGGTCCAGTGGCTACACGGCCGCGACTGCCGCTTCGGGCGAGCTCGCGCTCCAGGCCTTCTCTGAGGACCGCTTTGACCTCGTGATCTCGGACATCCGCATGACGGGGATGGACGGGCTCGAGCTCCTCAAGCGGATCAAGGAATCAGTCAGCGTTCCGGTCATCCTCATGACCGGCTTTTCGGAGATCCTGGAGACCCGTGAGGCGCACGCGCGCGGAGCCGACGGTTTCTTGCCCAAGCCCTTCAAGCGCGACGAGCTGGTCGAGGCCATCGAAGCCTGCCTCCACGGCGCCAGACCCACCGAGACCGAGTACTTTCCGATCCCCATCGACGACTTCATCTCGGGCCGCCAGATCCAGTTCGACATTTTCATTCGCCTCCCCACGGGCCGGCACGTCAAGATCGCCCACCAGGGCGTCGACCTGCCCCTCGAGCGCATCCGCGCTTACAAAAGCAAAGAGGTCACCGAGCTCTTTTTGCGCAGGGAGGACTACACCCGGTACGTGGGATTCGCGGCGAGCCTCACCCAGGCGGCGGGTTCGTCACGCGCCATCTCGCCCCAGGCCCGCCTGGCCATGGTCAGGCACACGAGCGAGATCATCCTCAAGCAGCTCGAGCTCTCGACCGTCGAGCCCTCGTTCTTTCAGACGTGCCGCACGTTCGTGGAGACGACGGTCGAGATCCTGGCCGGGAGCCCCGACGTGGGCCCACTCCTCGAGCGCCTCAACAACCACGCCAACCACCTCTACGCCCACGCCGTGGCCGTGAGCCTCTATTCGGTGATGATGGCCCGTGCCCTGGGATGGATCTCACCGGCCAACCTGTTTCACATCTGCATGGGGGGTCTGCTCCACGACATCGGCAAGAAGGAGCTCGACCCCTTACTCCTGGAGAAACCGCGGCGTGATTGGAGCCAAGCCGAGATCAAGGCCTACGAGACCCATCCCGCCCGGGGCGTGGCGATTCTCCAGCGCATCGAGGGGATCCCGCCCGAGGTGCTCCAGGTGGTCAAGCACCACCACGAGACGCCCCAGGGCCGCGGGTTTCCGGCGGGGCTGCGGCAGAGCCAGATTCCACCCCTGGCACGGCTCATCTCCGTGGCCAATACTTTCTGCGATCTCATCCTCAAGAGCCCCGAGGGGCCGCCCC
>DATJFU010000084.1:0-4067 GCA_035495495.1 Bdellovibrionota bacterium | reverse complement strand
CACAGGGCCAGGATCGCGATCGTGCTCAGCAGGTGAAAGGTGCTCCGCGCCATGTCGTCCACCGCAAAGGGTTTGGACGCGGCCATCAGGTCCTTGAGGTCCCGGATCGGCCCGCCGGACGCGCTGGGCGCGTCCTTCTCGGGTGCCTTGGCCCCCGCCGGGTTCGGCTCAGGATGGATCACGGAAGAGCTCGGTGAGCTCGCCGCTGACGAATTTCTTTCGGCATTCATGGCGTTTGATTTTTCCGCTCGTGGTGAGGGGAATGCTGTTGGTCCGAATCAGGCAGACGGTGTCGACCTTGAGGCCGTGCTCCTGAAAGATCGCCTCGCGGATGGTCTTGCTCACCTCGGACAAGTCGGCATCGCGCGCCCGGCGTTCCATCTCCTGGACGACCACGAGGAGCTCCTCGTGCTTCTCAGAGAGGATCGAAAACACGGCGGTGGCTCCCGCCCGGGCCGCGGCGTGGGCGCGTCCCGAGGTGACCTCGAGGTCCTGCGGGTACACGTTGCGGCCGCGGATGATGATGAGGTCCTTGATCCTGCCGGTGATGAACAGCTGACCGTCGAGCATGAAGCCCAGGTCGCCGGTGCGGAGGTAGGTGCCCTTTTCGCCTTCGATCTCGGCGCGGAAAGTCTCTTCTGACAGAAGCGTCTGACCCCAGTAGCCCTTGGCCACGCTGGGACCCGAGAACCAGATCTCGCCGACTTCACCGACCTTCATGGGCGTGCGGTTTTCGGGATCGACGATGCGGATCTCGTGCCCCGCGGGGGCGGCGCCGCAGCCAAAAAGGTCGCGGCCATTGGGATCCGACGCTTCCACCACCTGCGCCCGGTGCTCCGTCTGCAGAAGATGGGCATCGATCCGGCGGACCATCGGACCCTCGCGGTGGTCGGGGCCCGACAGGAGAAGCGTCGACTCGGCCAGGCCGTAGCAGGGGTAGAAGGCCTTGCGTTTGAAGCCCTGGGGGGCAAAGCGCTTGGCGAATTTCTCCATGACGTCGACCTGGATGGGTTCGGCGCCGCAGAACGCGAGCTCCCAGCTCGAGAGGTCGAGGCCCGCCACCTGCTCGTCAGTCAGGCGGTTGAGGCAAAGGTCGTAGGCGAAGTTCGGGGCGCCGCTCACGGTGGCCCGCGTCCGCGAGATCATCTCAAGCCAGCGGATGGGCCGCTGCAAGAAGGAGTACGGCGACATGAGCGTTACCGGAAAACCCTCGAGCATGGGGGCGAGCAGGCCGCCGATGAGGCCCATGTCGTGGTACGGCGGGAGCCAGATCACGCCCCGGCTGTCCGGGCTCGCACCAAAGAACTGGCAAATGGCGCTCAGGTTCACGATCAGGTTCTCGTGGCTGAGCATCACGCCCTTGGGCTGCGAGGTGCTGCCCGAGGTGTACTGAATGAACGCCAGATCCTGCCCATTCACGCCCGGATCCATCCACTCCTCGTGGAGGGAGCCAAAGTCCCGGTCCGTGACGAGCCAATCGACCGTGGCCAGCTCGGGGCTGGAATCGATGACGGGCCGCAGGGACTCGAGGATCGCGGACGACGTCAGGGCCACGCGGGCCGTGCCGTCGGTCACGATGGACTTGATGCGCTCCAGGGACTGGTTGAAGCGGGGAGGGTAGACCGGAACCGCCACGACGCCGGCGTACAAGCACCCAAAGAAGGAGGCGATGTATTCGGTACCGGGCAGGTGGTTGATCAGAGCCCGGTCACCGGGTCTGGCGTGGGCACGGAGGTGGGCCGCGATGGCCCGCGCCTTACGATCCAGGGCCCCGTAGGTCAGGGTCTCTTCGTCCGCGTTTCCGTCGCGGAGGTAGATGTACCCCGTCCGGTCGGGCGAGGATTGGGCGCGGACCCGTAGCAGGTCCACCAGCGTCTTGGGCGTCTGATTCCGGTTCATGACCTGGCTGGGTCCCGGAACTCAGTGGCGGTCGTTGAGGCGGGCGAGAACCACGTTCTCGACGTCGCCCACGGTCTGGATCTGAGCGAGGCGCTCGTCGGAGATGGTGATATCCAGCTCGTCTTCGATCTCGCCGATGATTTCCATCATCGAGACCGAGTCGATGCCGAGGCTCGAGAACTTGGTTTCACGGGTGATGGCCGGGAGATCCGAGCGCTTCTCGATCTTCTTCGCCACCTGGCCGAAAAGGGCCACCACATCCACATTCGTCTGCTGGTTCATGTCTTTATCTTTCTAGCGGGTTCAAACGGACGCTTAGTTCAGGCGGCGCAGCGAGTACTGGTGCAGCGACTGCCAGTTATTGATGAAGGCCTCAACACAGGTGGAGAGATAACGGTCGTAATCCACAAACACCTGATTGCCCCATTTTTCGCGGATCACGCCCTCGTGCTTGCGCAACCGGGCAAGCCACTCGGCGGTCGTCGCGCGATAATGGTCGCGCATCGAGTACATCTCCATCACTTCGTAATAGGGATTGGCCGCGATGATGAGGTCCTCGACCCGGGGCGTCACTGCGCCCGGAAAGATCGTGTAGGTGGCATGGCGCAGGTTGTCGAGCTGCTCGCGCTTGCGGGGCACGTTGCAGCGGGTGATGGCCTGCAGGCCGAACAGGGTGCCCGGCTTGGTCCAGCCGTGCACGCGCTTGAAATAGTTGCGGTAGATGTCCACGGCTTTGCCGGCGCGGGCGTCCTCGGGGGTCACCAGGTGTTCCACCATGCAGATGCTCATGACGGCATCGAACTTGGTTTCGCCCGGCTCGTACTCCCAGAAGTTCTTGCAAAGCGCGGTGGTGTTGGGAAGTTTGCGGTCGACGCACTTCTTCCACTGCTCTTCGCTCAGCGTGATTCCGTAAACATTGGGGATTTTGTTGATGAGGGCCTGGTACTCAATGTTGGCGCCCCAGCCGCAGCCGATGTCCAGCATGCTCTCGGTCTGGCGGGTGATGCCGGCCATGCGGCTCAGGCGCTTGAGCTTGTTGTCCTGTGCCTGTTCAAAATTGTCGGAAAAGTTCTTCGTGTCCTCGTAAAGGGCGCACGTGTAATTCATCCGCTCGTCGAGCCAGAGTTCAAAGAACTCGTTGCTGACGCCGTACGAAACTTCGACTTCCTGCTGACTGGAACCCATGTCGCAACTCCCTGATTTTTCGAGCCTCAAACGAACCCTAGGACTTCCCGTCCATTGACCGAATTGGAGCGGCATTGTACCCTTCGCATCCCATGGAAGTCCAGCGAAACGATGTTAGCGATATCTCAGCACTTTCTGACCGTGCGGTGCTTCTCAGCAACCGTGACTATCTCCTGAAGAGTTACTGCGCCGAGTTAAACGTCGACCATTCGGACGTTTTCGCCAAGGCCCGCGTGTACTCCGACACCATCCACCAACTCAAGCGCAGTGGGGTCATGCAGTACGGGGTGCCGATCGAGTCCAAACCGGGCCCGACGGTGATCATGGAGTTCTTCGGCGAGAAGCGCTCGATGATCATGTTCGCGAGCAACGACTACCTGAACCTTTCGACCGATCCGCGGGTTCACGACGCGATTGTAAACACTATGAAGGACTACGGCGTCGGCGCCGGTAGCTCCCGCGTCGGTACCGGCTTCTCGTACATGCACAAGCAGCTCGAGGAGAAGCTCGCGGCCAGCTTCGGCAAAGAAGCCGCCATCCTTTTTCCCACCGGGTTTGACGCCATCGCGGCGCCGGCCATGACCCTCTTGACCGAAAACGACCGGGCCGTCATCGACGGCTCGTCACACGCGTGCATCCTGGAGGGCGCCCACCTGAGCGGCGCCACCGTCCGGGTGTTCGCCCATAACGACCCCGAGCGCCTCGACGACAACCTGGGCCGCGCCCGGGCCAAGGCGCCGGCGAGCGGCCTTCTCGTGATCATCGAAGGCGCTTACAGCATGGATGGCGACATCGCCCGCCTGCCCGAGATCGTGGCCATCTGCAAGAAGCACCGGGCCCGCCTCCTCGTGGATGAGGCCCACTCCATCGGAGTCCACGGCAAGCAGGGGCACGGCGTGGTGGAACACTTTGGACTCGCCTCCGAAGTCGACATGATCGGCGGGACCTTCAGCAAGTCCTTGGGTGCCACCGGCGGCTTCGTG
>DATJFU010000083.1:0-4152 GCA_035495495.1 Bdellovibrionota bacterium | reverse complement strand
CCCATGGCCAGGCCGATCTTTAGGGCGTCCGCTGGGGTCTTGATGCTCAACCGCGAAGCGGCAAAGCCAAAGATCGCGCCCCAGAGGAGCGAAGGACCCGCCTGGTGCAACACCAGGCCCGCCAGAATCGCGCTCACGTTGATGCCCTGAAGGGCGGACTCGCCAAAGAGCGCCGAGCCGATGACCTGTACGGGATACAGGGGGCCCTTGCCCAAGAAGATCGTGAACACGGCCATCACGACGACGGCCATGATCAGGCCCGCGATCTGACCGGTGACGATCCCGGCCAACAAGGTTTTCTCTCCAGTTCCGGCGCGTTGCGCGGCCGAAGTTCTCATGACGTTTTCCATAGAAGCCTCCATTCAAAGGTTTTCGGACTCGATCCTTTTCATTTTCTCGCGGATAATAAAAACAGTAAATACTGTTTAAATAGTTTAAATGGAGGCAAGCCGTGGATTCCCTGCACGAAAATCAGCGAAAGATCCTGGATTACCTGCTCAATCACGCGGACGGGGCGACGCTCGAGGAGCTCAGCGATCACCTGGGATTGAGTAAGACCGGGACCAAGGAGCACCTGATCCGCGTCGATTCCCTGGGGTACATCACCCACGTGGACACCAAGGGGTCGGTCGGGCGCCCCAAGCGCCGCTACGTCCTCACCCCCGAGGGGCACGAGGCTTTTCCGCGCCAGTACTCATGGCTTTCAAACGCGCTGCTCGAGCTCCTCGCCAAGGATCTCGGCGCGGCGGGCACGACCCAGATGATGACCAAGCTCGCGGATTCGGTGGCCAAGTCCATGGAGGCACGATTTGCGAAGGCAGCGACCCCGGCCGAGCGCCTCGCCGAGCTCACGGCGGCCATGAATGAACTGGGCTACCGCGCGTCACTCCGCCAGAGCGACCTCAGAAAGGGAGCGGTCATCGAGGCCACCAACTGCGTCTACCACTCGGTGGCCAAGCGCCATCCGGCGCTCTGCCGCTTTGACGTCAAGTTCATGGAGAACGCCACGGGCTTGGATGTGAAGCTCGAGAGCTGTATCGCCCGTGGCGCCTCCGTTTGTAAGTTCTGTCTGAAGAAGGGTTAGCGGTTCTGTTGAGCCGCGCGCTTTTCGAGTTCGGCCGGAGAGACGTCCTCGATGTGGGTCGCGATCCACCAGTCGTTGCCACAAGGGTCCTGAACGGCACCCGAGCGATCGCCGTAGAACATGTTGGTGGGCTCGATCACGGGCTTGCCCCCCGCTTTCACGGCGGCCTTGAACACGGCATCACAGTCCTTGAAGTAAAGGTAGAACATGGCCGCCTTGGGCTGGTGGCCCCGCATGGCATCGGCCACCATGACCATGGAGCTGCCCACCCGGATCTCGGCGTTCATCACTTTTCTGTCCTCACCCTCGTGGAGGGAGATCTGTTCGGCGCCGAAGGCGTCCTTCAGAAACTGGATCAGCTTCGCGGCTCCGTTGACCATCAGGTAGGGGGTGACGGTGGTGTAGCCTTCGGGAATCGGTTTGACGTTCTTCATGGTGGGACCTCCTTTTGGGAGCCCACTCTAGCCCCGGTCCTTGAGGCGAAACACGAATTTAAAACCCGACCAGGTCTCATCCACGGCGCAGACTTTGACGTCGACGAGGCCCGTCTTGAGTCCGAGAGTGTGGACGACCTTCTCTGTCACGTCGCTTTCGACGCCCGAGCTCAGCTTGGGCCAAGAGATCCAGAGCATGCCATTCATGGCCAGGCATTTCTTGAGCTTGGGGAGGTCCTTGGCGAGGCCCGCCTTGGATTTTGCGAAGTAATGGATGAAGTCGAGTTTTCCAGCGAGGGATTTGGCGCGTTTCGCGCCCTCCGGCAGTCCACCCAGGAGCGCCGCGTAGTCCATGGGCGCGCCGACGACGGCGTAGGTCATGCCCGCCTTGAGGCCCAGTTTCTTGATGAGGGGCGTTCCGGAGTAGCCCACGGTCGCGCGGGTCGGCACGGCCTACTCCAGGATGGGCTGCGAGTGGCCGTCGTTGTCGGCCGTGAGGCGGTGGCGTTGAATGCTGCGCAGGCACGAGTTCCACCGCAGGACCGCGTCTTCATTGCCGGACGGATGGGCGCGGACGGCCTTTTCGTACCAACCCATGGCCTCGTGAAACCAGCCGTAGGCCGCGTGCTTGGTGCCGGGCCCGCCCTCATGGAGCATGGACTTGGCCCAGCGCTCGCAGATGATCCCGGCGTAGTAGGCCTTGGCGTACTCGCCCTCGAGCCGCGAGAGGAGCTCACGGGGTTGCGAGAGATTGACCGAGTAGCCCTTGCCGAACTGGTCCGTCAGGGCGAGGAGCAGGGTGATGAGGGCTTGCTGGTGACCGGGTTCGACCCGCAGGATGTCGAGGCAGATGCTCTCAGCGGCGGCGGGCTCATTGAGTAAGCGGTAGCGTTCGGCCTTGCCCAGCGCGGAGGGGACGGCCTCTTTGGAGAGCGGCTTGAGCTCGAGTTTTGGCTCCGCCTGGGGCGTCACTTAAAGATCTTTCTCAGCACCTTGGCCACGGGGTCAAAGTGCTCGTCCACCACGCGCTCCTTGAGGGGGATGATGGCGTTGTCCGTGATCGTGATGTGCTCAGGGCAGACTTTGGTGCAACACTTGGTGATGTTGCAGTAGCCCACGCCCTGCGACGTCTTGAGCTCGCCGATGCGGCTCTCGGTGTCGAGGGGGTGCATCTCGAGCGCGGCCGTGTGCACAAAGAAGCGCGGGCCGATGAACTCCTCGTGCTTCTGGTGGTCCCTGAGGACGTGGCAGACGTCCTGGCACAAAAAGCACTCGATGCACTTGCGGAATTCTTGAACCCGGTCGATGTCCTGCTGCTGCATGAGCCAGGTGCCGTCGGCATTGTCGGGCTTACGCGGCTTGAACTTCTTGATCTTCTTCTTGACCCGAAAGTTCCACGAGACGTCGGTGACCAGGTCCTTGATGATCGGAAACGCCTTCAAGGGCTGGATCGTCACCGGCTTGGTGAGATCGAGCGAGTTCAGGCGGGTCATGCACATGAGCTTGGGCATGCCGTTGATCTCGGCGGAGCAGGAGCCGCATTTGCCGGCTTTGCAGTTCCAGCGGACCGACAGGTCATTGGCCTTCTCGGCCTGAATCCGGTGAACGGCGTCCAGGACGACCATCCCCTCGGAGACCTCCGTCGTGAGGTCCTGAAACTCGCCTTTTTTCTCGTCGCCGCGCCAGATGCGGAAGGTGGCCTGAGCCATCACTTCATCTCCTCGATGATCGCCTTCAAGTCGTTCCGCATTTCGGGGATCGGGCGCCGCTCCAGCAGCATCTCGCCCTTGGGCCCCTTGCGGATGACGTGGTTGAACTTGGCGAAGGAATCGACCTTCTCCGGATAGTCGTCGCGGAAGTGGCCGCCACGGCTCTCTTTGCGTTCGATGGCCGAGAGCGTGATGGCTTCCGAAACGGTCAGGAGGTTCTCGAGGTCCAGCGCCGTGTGCCAGCCGTTATTGTATTCGCGGTTTCCAGGAACCGCCACTTTCTCGGCGCGCACCCGGAGGGCCCGGACGGCGTCGAGACCGCGCTTCATCTCGTCCTCGGTGCGGACGATGCCGACCAGGTCCTGCATCGAGTCCTGGAGGCTCTCTTGGACGGCGTACGGCCCCTCGGCCGCGCCACCGGCGCGGTCAAAGGGCGCGAGCGCTTTTTTGGCGGCCTTCTCGATCTGGCCTTCGTCGAGTTTGCCCTTGGGACAGTCCTTGGCGAACTTGGCCGCGTGCTCGCCGGCGTACTTGCCGAACACGAGCAGATCCGAGAGCGAGTTTCCACCCAAGCGGTTGGCGCCGTGCAGGCCGCCGGCGCACTCGCCCGCGGCGAACAGGCCCGGCACCGTCGACATCTGGGTGTCGCCGTCCACGCGGATGCCGCCCATGATGTAATGGGTGGTGGGGCCGACCTCCATCGGGGTCGTGGTGATGTCCAGGTCCGCGAGCTGCATGAACTGGTGGTACATGCTCGGGAGCTTCTTTTTGATGTGCTCCCGCGCGTTCGGCATCTTTTCTTTGATCCACGCGATGTCGAGAAACGCGCCGCCGTGGGGGCTGCCGCGTCCCTCGCGGACCTCCCGCACGATGCAGCGAGCGACGTGGTCGCGGGTCAGGAGTTCGGGAGGGCGGCGAGCGTTCT
>DATJFU010000082.1:0-2094 GCA_035495495.1 Bdellovibrionota bacterium | reverse complement strand
CGCACGGCCGGAACCATCGTCTTGGTCCTGGTCCTGACCTTCTCGGCATGGGTGCTCCGGCTGGTGCGCTGGCCCGACGTTCAGGTCTCGGCCGAGGGGGTGGCCTGGGTATCGCCCCGGGACCGCGTCGAACAATGGATCGAGGCCCGCCGCAACCGCATGCCCAGCACCGTCTCTGGGACGTCGGTCACCCCGGGGACCTGGCCATGAACGGTCCTTACGCCCGGCTCCACCACGAAATCCTCCAGGCCCAGGCGGGGACCTCAGCCCCGCTCCGCGTGTACCTGACCCGCCGCCTGCCGGATCGCGACGTCGCGCTGTCCGCCGAGCGTCTCTTTGGGCACTACCACCTCGAGCAAACCACGCTCAGAAACGGAATCCTTCTCTACGTCAATCTGCGGACCCGGAGATTTGCCGTCGCCCGCGACGCCGGCGCCGACGCCGCCCTGGGGATGGAGTACTGGCGCGAACTCTCCCAATGTCTCCGCGACGATCTGCTTTCGACCCACCATGAGCTAGCCCTCCGCATGGCCGTGAGAACCCTCGGGATCTCACTTGCCCGCCTTTTCCCCGCGGATGATAATGGGGTGGAATGAGCCCCGCTCAGCACACCGCGGTCATCATCGACGATGATCCCCACCTGAGATCCTTTGTGACCAGCATCCTGGCCAAGGCCGGGATCTCCGTCCATCAGGCCGAGAGCGTGGCCAAGTCCATCGAGGCCGTCGCCAAACACAAGCCCAAGCTCGTGATCTGCGACCTCAACATGCCCGAGGACAGCGGGTTCATCTTCTTGGACATGCGCGAGGAGCACCCCTTTCTCAAGTCGCTGCCCGTCCTGATCGTGACCGCGCGCAAGGACAAGGAGGCCTTTGAGAAGGCCATGTCCTACGCCAACACGGATTTTCTGGTGAAGCCGTTGGATCCGCAGGATCTGATCGACAAGGCCAAGAAACTGCTCGGAGTTTGAGCGGCCCTAGCCGTTCAGCATTTCGACGAACTCATGGCCAAAGCGGTGGGCGTCGCCTGGCCAACGCGCGGACAGATAATTTTCATCCCGCACCGTGAACCCGGCTTTCTGGTTCTCCTCACTGTCCCGGCCCAAGCCCAGCGGCCCGCGCTCGAACGCGCCCGAGCCGAGGGCCTCGCGGACTTCGCCCTCGACGGTCTTGTCGAGGTAGGTGCGGTAGTAATCCCCCATCCACGTGCGGGTGAGGTTCCACGCCAGCATCTCCATCCAAAGGGGCAGCGCCGTGGTGCGCTTGCCGTCGAGCACGGACTTGCCGGTCTTGGGATTCTTGCTCCGGGCGGCGAGGACGACTCCGTGGCAGACGGCGCCGACGGGCTTGCCCGACGCGAAGAAGTCACCGACGAACTTTTGTAGCGTCTCGCTCTCGAGGTACTGGCGCATGCCCTTGGCGTGGCCGCCGGGCAACATCAGCGCGGAGTAGGATTCCACCCGGAGATCGGCGTACCGAACGGGCTTGCCGAACGCCGAAGACGACTCCATCTCGGCGTAGGCCTCACGCCCCGGCGCTCCCGCGCGCATCGAGCCCTTGAGAAGGCCGAGACCCTTGCCGGAGACCATGATGGGGTCGGCGGCGGCGCGACCGCCCTCGGGCGTCGCGAACACGATCTCAAACCCCGCGTTCTTGAGGATGCGCCACGGAACCGCGGACTCGGTGGGATCAAAGTCGCTGTCCGGGACGGCCATCAGGATCGGAAGCTTGGAGCGCGCCATGAGGGTGCACTCTGCCAGGTTCAGCGAAAGTGGTCCACCGCGTAGACGGTGGAGTCGGACTCACAATGGAGGGACGCCGGAGCGTCGTCGCTGCACTGATCGGACAGGGCCCTGAAGTGATCGTCGCGGTCCGGACAAGCGCGCGTATAGGCCAAGCCAGTGGCGGTGTCGTAGTTCACCGCGCCGGACGGCCTGAAGTTGTTGCTCACGATGTTGGAGACGATCTGCTTGAAATGCTTTCGCTTGGGGCGCATGCGGGACCAGTCCACCTCGTCGCTGGCGCTGCTCCCCATCCCCGAAAACCCCATGATCGAGTCGGCGTTCTCGCTGCTCACGTCCGGCTGGCAGAGACT
>DATJFU010000081.1:0-5125 GCA_035495495.1 Bdellovibrionota bacterium | reverse complement strand
CGGCACGGGCCTGCAGGCCCAGATCCGCAACCTCAGGGAGGGCCGCCCCAAATCCGGCGTCTACGTGGTGCCCATGGTGATGAGCTACCACTTTGTTCTGGAGGCCAAGAGCCTCATCGAGCAGTACCTCGAACAGGTGGGGCAGCATCGTTACGGCGGCCCGATCCCCGCCGAAGAGACCCTGCCCTTTGTGAGCACGGTGAACTTTTTCTGGAAGCTGTTTTCGAGCCAGACCGGCATCACCGTGCGCATCGGCGAGCCGCTCGACATCTTTGGTAACTTTGTCGACGAAGAAGGGCGTTCGCTCGGACCCAACGGCACGGTGGTGGATCCGGCGAAGTGGGTGACGACCGCGGGTGAGCTCAAGGCCAACCCCCAACGCGACCAGGAGTACATCCACCGCCTGGGTCGCCGCCTGGTCGAGCGTTACTACCGCGAGAACACGGTGCTCTCTTCGCATCTCGTGGCCTTTGCCTTTTTCTCGGCCCTGCGCCGCAAGTACGTCGACCTTGATCTCTTCAGGTTCTTGAGGCTCAACCGTCCCCAGAGGTCGCTGCCTTACGACGCGTTTCTCGAGGAGGCGCGCGCCCAGCACCAGAAGGTCAAGGCGCTCGCCGACCAGGGCCGGCTCTACCTCTGCGAGGAGCTCAAGAGCCAGGATCCCGAGGTTTGGATCCGCGACGGCATCGCCAACCTCGGGCTTCTGCACAGCACGCCCGTGCTCAAAGTCGAGGACGGGGCGATCTGGACCGAGGATATGCACGTTCTTTACTACTACCGAAACCGCCTCTCGGGGTACGGGCTGAGCCTGCTGGCCGGCACCGGTACCCGCGCGCGGCAACCCGGGGAATTGGATGAAAAAGGATTTCTGGCGTAACGCCACCGTGGCCGTGATCGGCGGAGGGAGCTGGGGGTCCGTGCTGGCCAACCTGGTGGCCGAGAACTGCCCCGAGGTCCGAGTCTGGCTGCGCGACGAAGAGAGCGTGCGGGCCATGAACGCCACGAGGAGCCTTCCCAAGTACCTGCCCGACATGAAGCTCAACCAGCGCGTGCGCGCGCTCACGGAGCTCGAGCGGGTCTTTGACGGCGGTGTCCACGCGGTGATCTGGGCCCTGCCGGCAAAGGCATGTCGCGAACGCGCCCGAGAGGCGGCCAAGTACTTTGACGGATCCGAGGTCCTGCTGCACGCCACGAAGGGGGTCGAACCCGTGACCCTGAAGCGCGTGTCGGTCATGCTCGAAGAAGAGCTGCCTTGCCCCCGCATCGGCGTGATCTCGGGCCCCAACCTGGCGCACGAGATCGCCGCCGGTAAGCCCGCGGCCACGGTCGTGGCCTCGCGGTACCGCGAGGTCGTGGAGGCGGGCCAGGAGATCCTGTCGACCTCCAAGTTCAGGGTCTACGGCGGTAAGGATGTGGTCGGGACCGAGTGGGCGGGCGCCCTCAAGAACGTGGTCGCGATCGCCGCGGGCTGGCTCGACGGGCTCGAGCTCGGTGAGAACATGCGGGCCATGCTCATCTCGCGCGGAGTGGGCGAGATGGTTCGCCTGGGCACCGCGCTCGGAGGCCAGCAGTCCTCGTTTCTGGGCCTCGCCGGGGTGGGTGATGTGATGGCCACTTGCTCGTCTCCCTTGAGCCGCAACTACCGGGTCGGCCTGGGCCTCGCCCAGGGGCGCACCTTGGACGCGATTTTGGAGGACCTGGGTTCCACCGCCGAGGGGATTCAGACCGCGAGGAGCATCGCCGCCTACGCCAAGGACCGAAAACTCAGTGTTCCGATCTTCGAGGCCGTGCACCGGGTGCTCGAGGGCGTGGCCACGGTCCGGGGTGCCTTGGATGAGCTGATGTCCGGCTCAGTAAGTGCTGATATTACCATGGGTTAGGGTTGATTGACACGCAGCGTCGTGTCGGTTACATTGCCCAACCATGTTCGCCCCAAAGACTTTCATCCGTGCCAGTTTGCTGAGTCTCGCCCTTGCCGTCATGGCGTCCATCCAGGTTCAAGCCTGGGGCGGCGGAACTCCCCATGGCACCATCGCCGGACCGGTGGTCAACCCCCTCACGGGTACGTCGACCCTTTCGGTGGGCACGAGCCTGTCGGCGGACGCGCAGGATCCGGCGGCCATCAAGGGCACGATTGGCATCGTTTGCGTGCGCAACACGGGCGAAGTCGTGGCCTGGTACCCCTCCGCCGCCGACGCCGTAGCCAAGGCCGTTGCTCTGCGCAGCTGCTTTGGCGAAGTGGCCGGTAACTGGGACCATCTCGGCAGCGTGGGCACCCACGCCGATGCCGGCGAACCCGTTGACGCCATTACCGCCTACGAGGGCATGGTCGATCTCATGGACGGCGTTCAACGCATTGCTCCGTAACCCGCGCCTGGGTTCGGATAGACAAAGCGGCTTGTAAATACCCGTTCGGGAGCGCTACGTTAGAAGGCCGAAAAGGGGCCTTCATGAACCATACGCTCTTGGATGAGAAGAACTTCACCAAGTACCTCAATCGCCACGAGATCGAGGCCGCGGTTCAGTATCTGGCCAATCGCATTAATGAGGAGTACCGCGACCGCAGCATCCTGCTCGTCGTCGTGCTCAAGGGCGGGTTTCTTTTCGCGGCTGATCTGATGCGCTACCTCAAGGTCGAGGCCGAGGTGGAATTTGTGCGTCTCGGCCGCCACGGCAAGGACAAGACCGGCACGGGCACCGTGACCATCATCAAGGACGTGCAAGCCGACCTTCGCGGGCGCCACGTGGTGATCCTGGAGCAGATCATCGACAGCGGCCGCACCCTCAAGTTTCTCTATGACCGCATCAAGAGCGCCGGCGCCGCCACCGTCGAGGTGGTCACCCTGCTCGACAAAGCCGCCAAGCGCGTCGTCGATGTGCCCGTGAAGTACGTGGGCAAGAAGATCGACGACCAGTTTCTGGTGGGTTACGGGCTGGATCTCGAAGAGAGCTGCCGGAACCTGCCCGACATCTACTACCTCAAATATCCGAACTAGCGGCCCGGCTGCACGGTCCGGGGCGTGGGGCGGCCTAAAGCGCCCATGCGCCCTCTGCTGGTTGAGTTTTTCGGCCAAATTGTCCGGAAAAGAGGAAATTTTCTGGGACTGGTCTCCCGATCCGGACAACTTGTCCGGATTCCGGGTCCAAGATGGCGTCTACGCCTTAGAGCCGGAATCCCCGCCGTCCTTCTTTTCAGAAGACGCGGTCTTCGACGCCTTTTCGGTCTCATCCTCGGGCAGCTTGCGGAACTTGGGCTCTTCCATGCCGGACATGGAATCGCGAAAGTTTCTCACCGCTTTGCCGAGGGTGCCCCCGAGCTGCGGTAGACGCTTGGGCCCAAAGATGAGTAGGATGATGCCCAGGATTAAAAGGTGTTCGCCGGATATGCCGAACATAAAGAGCGCCCAGATATATCGACTGTTGCTGGCTGTGTCAATTGTGGGCACCGGGGGCTACTTTGGCATCCGCTACACCCTCTCCCGAACCAGCGGAGTCCAGATCGCCGCCGAGGACCTCCGGCCCAGCGCCGGCAACGTCTACCAGCGGGTGACGGGCGACGACTCAGAAGAAGACCGCTCCCACTGGGATACCCTCTTCAGCTCCCAAAACTACGTCTTTGGTAAGGAACCTGCGGAGTTCCTCAAGAAACACGTGGACCTTTTGCCCGTGGGCCGTGCCCTCGATATCGCCATGGGCGAGGGCCGAAACGCCGTGTACCTGGCCCAAAAGGGGTTTCACGTCGAGGGGGTCGACATCTCTGAGGTCGCCATCCGCAAGGCGAGGCGGCTGGCCCGCGAGCGCAACGTCACCCTCTTTACCGAGAACGCGGACCTCAAGGACTACCAGATCCGCCCCGGCTACTACGACGTGATCCTCAACATCCAATACCTGCAGCGGAGCCTGGTGCCCCAGATCATCCAAGGCCTCCGCCCCGGCGGGGTCGTGGTCTTTGAGAACGAGACCGTGGACCAGCTCCAGAATCCCGAGGGCCGCTCGACCCCGCGCGACTACCTGCTCGAAAAGGGCGAGCTCAGGCGCATGTTTGGGGACCTCGAGGTGCTGGTCTACGAAGAGGTCAACGACGGCCACGAGGCCGTGGCGAGGCTCATCGCCCGCCGGCCGCGCTGACGAAAACGACCGTCGTCCAGCCCTGGGTGGCGACTTCTTTGAGCACGTAGGGGAGTGCGAGGGAGGTCTGCTCGAGGGCCTCGTGAAACACCAGAATTCCACCCTGGCGCCAGGCCATCTCGTGGCGGACCTGTTTCAGGAGCGCCTGCGGATCGGTCAGCTTCCAGTCCAGCGAATCCATGTTCCAGAAAAAGGTCGAAAGCCCCAGGGACGAGACCTCTTCTTGAATCTCGTCCGTCCGCGCGCCGTAGGGAAACCGAAAAAACGGCGCTATGACGTAGGGCGCCGCGGCCTGCTGGACCAGGTCCCGCCCGTCGCGAACCTCCTGCATCGCCTGATCGGTCGAAAGATCCGTGAGGAGAGCATGGGTGCGGGTGTGCGAGGCCACCGTGTGGCCCTGGCGGATCGCGAGGCGCGTGAGCTGCGGCTGCGCGACGGCCTGGTTGCCGATCTGAAAAAACGTCGCGCGCACGCCCCAGTCGTGGAGCGCGTCCAGGATGCCCATCGTGTGGTTGGTGTCGGGCCCGTCGTCAAAGGTGAGGGCCATTTGGTGGTCCTTGAGGCCCGCGCGAAAGTACACGCCGCCCTGGCTTCCATCCACCGCCTGTTCGGTCGAAACGAGCGCGACCGGAGCGCCCAGCGGACCCTCGCCTTTTTCGAGCGCGCGGCGCTCGCTGCCCCAGTGTTTCTTGAGGCGGGCCTTGAGGCCCGCCCGGCAGCCGAAGTCGAGGGGGAGAGTTCCACCCGCGATCCAGGGATCAAAGAGCGCGAGCTCGTGATTCTTGAGCGCGCGGAGGGACCGACAGACGCGCGAGTCCGTGCCGTCTTTGTCTGGCGCGCAGTGGATGCGTTTCACGAGGGAGTCGGGGTGCCACCCGCTCTGGACCCAGTCCTGGAGGGAATGGGCTTGGTCGTGGGCGCGGATCACCTGATCCACCCACTGGTCCGCAGGCATTCCTGATGCGGCGCAAGAAATCGATAGCGCCAGAAACCAGCC
>DATJFU010000080.1:0-4509 GCA_035495495.1 Bdellovibrionota bacterium | reverse complement strand
ATCTGAATTGCAGTGAACAGTGAGCTGTGAACGGTGAGCCGTAAAGGTGAACCGTGATTAGTATCAGTGATCAGTGGCTGTGGCAGAGCCGGTAGAGGAGAGCGGCGAGACCGTCTGCTTTCTTTTGCAGGTCCGCAGAACCGTATAGTGCGAGTAAAGTCTGGACCTCCCGAAGTGAACCCAGGGCAATGAAGTAGAATTTTTTTCGGTCCCGAGGCGTGGGCTTTGCCGTCCCCTCGGCCAGGTTCAACGGGATGCTCAAAAGAGCTCGGTCAAACTGGTCACGCGCGTGTACGGCTAGCTTGAGCCCTTGGCACTCTCGGTGGAACTCAATCGCCATCTCATAAGTTCTAAAGCCTTTCATCAGGCATGCGGGCAGACAGGCAGACCGGTACAGTGAACGGGTAACCGTTACTGGTCACGGGTCTCCGTGCACAGCTCACTGCAGAGGATGCAGAAGTTCAGAACCCTAGAGATGGCGATTGAGTTCCACAAGGAGTGCCAGAGCCTGAGGCTCCGGGAGCCGTACAAGGACCAGTTTGACCGGGCGCTCTTGAGCGTCGTCCTCAACCTGTCCGAGGGGTCGGGTAAGCCTTCGCCCAAGGACCGCAAGAGATTCTACTCGATCGCATTTGGTTCACTGCGGGAGGTCCAGACGTTGCTCAGGCTCCTGGGGCTCTCCGATCTGCTTCAGAAAGCAGACCCGGTGGCGGCGTGCCTGTACCGCCTGTGCCAGAATCCGGGTCACGGCCCCTGAGACCTGTTCCCAGTTCCTGTCTGCCTGATTGCCAGCTTGCCTGCGGCTATCGGGTCGGGCTCGGCCGCGGATCGGTCCGCGGAGCATCCGCTTGCGCCGTATCCTCGGTCGTCGGCGGAATGAAGTGGTAGAACCCGTTCAGCGTCGGTGAGCCGCCCAAGCTTGCGATGGTCCGCCCCAGGTTTCGGCCGCCCTTCCACGAAAACGGATTGGGATCGTAGTAGGTCCGCACGCAGATGCCGTCGCGGCCCGGAGGGCAGACCTTCACGGGCTCGGGCATGCTGGCGTAGAAGTCGCGCTCGAGGGCTTCCATGGCCGACTCGATGGCGTGGGCGGGATCGTTCTGGAGCGCGCGCTGGTCGGCGCTCTCGAGGACCCAGCCGGAGTAGGCGGCCGATGCGGCCACGATGGCTCCGGCGGTGACAAGCGCCCACCAGGCGTTTCGCTTGGCCCAAAGGCCCCGGACGGTTTGGCGGGCCCTGCTGAGCAGACCCTTCCAACCGTTCGATTTGGATTTCTGAGATTTACCCCTCGATCTGGCCATGGTCAGTCTCCTCGGACAACCGAGCCGGCTCAAGATGTTGAATCGAAGATGCACCCACAGGGCCCCACCCGGTGCTTCTTATAGTTTGACAGACCCGACATTAATGGTCAATTTTACACCCTCTTGGGCGGTGGAAATTAATCAATTATTCAGAGGGCTTACGCAGAAAATGACGGAATCGACACCCTGGGAGGCCTAAAATGACGCAAGTTACCGAAATCCCATCCAATATAACTTCTTAGAGCTCTTGTCGGGGGAGGGGGTCGAACCTAGGCTGCACGCCACAAAAGGAGTGTGCACCATGCGTTTGAAGCCGGTCCTTCTCTCCGTCCTGGCGCTCTCGATGTCCCTCGCCCCCACCGTTCGAGCCAATGACCTCACGGCCGAGCAAAAGGTGAGCGATCTTCGGCAGCTCACGGCTCTGATCAAGTCGGGCTACGGCCCCCTCCACTATAAGGAGGACATGGGCATCAACGTGGACGCCCTCTTTGCCAAGTACTGGCCCCTCGCGGTCATGACCAAGACCAACGGTGAGTTTTACTACCTGGTCCGCCGGTTCGTAGCCGAGTTCCACGACAGCCACTTTGGCGCGTCGATCCCCACCACCCACCTGGCGTCGGCGGGTTTCACGACGGATCTCGTCGAGAACCAGGTCGTGGTCGACACCGTCAACACGTCGGTGCTGCCCGCGGACCAGTATCCGATCCACAAGGGCGACGAGGTCGTCTCCGTGGACGGCAAGGACGTCGCCAAGGTGGTCGAAGGCCTCAAACGCTACGTCGGCGCGGGCTACGATTTCACGGCCCAGCGGACGGCCTCGATGGCCGTCAGCTACCGGGCGGGTGCTTCGTTTCCGGTGCCCTCCGGCCCCGTCAAGTTCGGCATCAAGGACCGCACGACAGGCAACGTCACCGAGTACGCCCTGAAATGGGTGGAATCCGGAGACGCCCTCGACGAGTTCGATCCCTCGCATGTCGAAGAGCGTCAGGCCTCGGCCCGCAACTTTCTCGACATCAGCATCAATGACTACTGGGCCGACTATGCGCCCAAGGGCGAGCGTTCGTTTCGCTGCTCGGGTACGACCCGCACGGCGATCCCCGACGGCGCGACCATCATCATGATGGATCCGTTCGTCGCCTACTACCATCCGACCGAGCATGGAAACGTGGGTTACCTGCGGATCCCACACTACTCGCCCGTCAACGACAAGACGGGTGCCGACGAGTTCGACCTGCGCTTCAAGCAGTACGAGTATGCGGTCTCGGTGCTCGAGGCCAATACGGTGGGGCTGATCATCGACCAGGATCACAACTGCGGCGGGAGCGTGGACTACCTCAACCGCGTTGTGGGCCTGTTCATGAACCAGCCTTACCCCGGCCTGCAGTTTCAACTGCTCGGGACCAAGGAGGAGTACCTCTCCTTCAAGTCGTGGCTCGATGGCCTCGACAGCCACACGATGGAGTACGCCAACCTGAACAAGACCCTGGGCTTGATCCAGGGCGCCTGGCAGTCGGGCCAGTTCATGACGGCGCAGACTTCGCTTACGGGTGAGGACCTTTTTCAGCCCAATCCAGGGCCCCGCTATACCAAGCCGATCGTCATGCTGGTGGATGAGCTCTCGGGCTCGGGCGGCGACGCTTTTCCGTCCATCATGCAGGGCCTGGGACGCGTGAAGCTCATGGGCATCCGCACCATGGGCGCGGGCGGGCACGTTGAGGAGCAGCCGGACCTCTTCTATTCGCGGGTCAAACTGCGCATGACCAAGTCCCTCTTCTTCAGGCCCGACGGTGTCGCGGTCGAGAACCACGGCGCCGTGCCGGACTACCCCTATTCGCCCACCCTAGACGATTTCACGGGTGAGTATCGGGACTTCCAGAAGGAATACCTGAACAAGCTCTTCACGCTTCTTCAGTAGTTGCTCACCATGGGGGGGCCGCGTTAGGGTCCCCCCATGGGAAGAAGCTGGGTCATCGGAGTCAAGTCGGCCAGCTCCGCCAAGAAAGCGGCGCTGTTCACCAAGATCATGAAAGAGGTGGCGGTGGCCTGCCGCGAAGGCGGCGCAAGCCCCGACGGTAACGCCCGCCTCAGAGCTGCCCTTGAAGCCGCCCGCAAAGCCTCCGTCCCCCGCGACACCATCGATCGCGCACTGAAGAAGGCCGCCGGTGCCGGCGCCGACTCCTATGAGTCCGTCGTGTACGAGGGGTTTGCGCCCCACCAGGTGCCGGTCATCGTTTCGTGCCTCACGGACAACAAGAACCGTACGGCATCCCAGATCCGTGTCCTTTTCAGGGGCGGGCAGATGACGTCCGTGGCCTGGATGTTCGACTCGGTCGGCATCATCGAAGCGACCCATTCCACCGCCAAGGACGCAGAAGAAGCGGCCATCGAGTCAGGGGCGCAGGATTTGGAAAAGATGGATGCGAGCGAGCTCGGCGAGGGTGCCGTGGTCGGCGCCACCTTCTATACGGGGCCGTCGGATCTGGATTCCGTACGCCACGCGCTCACGGATGCGGGTTGGAGCGTGTCCAAGGCCGAACTCGGTTACCGTCCCAAGACTCCGATGCAGCTTTCGGGCGGTGACCGTGACCAAGTCGTCAAATTTCTGGATGCGCTCGATGATGAGCCGGACGTGCACCGGCTTTATACCGCACTAGACTGACACGGTTGTGGTTACTGTACGAAAAAAATCAACATTCAGGGTTGACTCGCGCTAGCCGCGTCTGGCTAGCTACCTACCTAAATTGGATTCCTGGAAAGACGCGGAAGTCCCCAGGAAATAACGCATAGCAGTATGGATCGGGCTAATTTAGTTGCCCTTTAACTGCAAATACTTATCACTGAAGTATTAAGAATACTTCATTCTGTTAAGTTTTGTGTTGATGCGCCACGATATTACCCTTATGCTGCAATAGTTGTCCAAAGGAGTCAGGTAATATGCGTCATCAGTCGAACTCGTCCGTCAGCCGTGGAATGTTTGCTCTCCTTCTTGTGATCGCCGGCGCGCAAGCCGCTTGCCTCCCCGAAGGGGTCGCCGAGGCCTCGGGCCCCATGGTCACGGGGCTTAACCTGATCAACGTTCCAAACGGCAAGGCCGTCACGGGCTTTAACCCCATCAAGGATGGCTCGACCATCGCGCTGAGCGCGCTGCCGTCCCGGCAGCTGTCCATCCAGGCGGTCACGTCGCCGTCCACTGTCGGCAGCGTTTACT
>DATJFU010000079.1:0-2783 GCA_035495495.1 Bdellovibrionota bacterium | reverse complement strand
TCATTCCTCGGTGCAGTCACCACTCTGAAGGTTCACCGTGACGACACGGACCTCCCCGCAGGGCGTTAGGACGGAGACATCCGCCACGGCGCGGTGTCGCCGGACCGTGGGGTTCTCCACGGAGAACGCCATCCCCGGCTCGCGGCGCAGGGCCTTCTGGATGACTTCGGTCAACGTCCAGCGGGAGAGCTGCCGGAGCGCCAGGTGCACGCTGGCCCGGGCGATGTGCTCCTTGTCCGTAAAGACTTCGGCGGCACCCTGGATGGGGAGTTCGGTCGCCGCGCCGGCGACTTCGGTCAGATCCGTGCTCTCGGGCGAAGTCTCGATGCCCTGGGGCGCGGTGTAGACAGAAAACACCAGATTCTGTCCCTCGTCGTCCAGCTCGAATTTGGCGGAGGTCGCCGGACCGCTGGTCTTCTCGGCGTAGGCCACCGCATCGAGCAGGCTGAACTTGGCCCCCTTGAGCTTCTGGATCAGGGCTCCTTCGTCCGCCCGGGCGGCGCCCGCGAACACGAGGACGGGGACCATGGCCATCATTTTCAGTTTCATTGGGGAATCTCCTTCTTCTAGAGAGATTCGTAGCTGGCCAAAACGATAAATAAAAATATCGATTACTTATGATACGTATTCTTTACGTTATATGATCCCCATCGACTTCGACCTTTTCCGCGTCCTGATCGCCTTTGCCGAGTCCAAGAACATGGTGGAGGCATCGCAGCGGCTCCGGATCTCGCAGCCGGCGGTCAGCCAGCGCTTGCAGCGGCTCCAGTCGCAGATGGCTGCTCCGCTGTTCGCGGTCGACGGGCGCCGCAAGGTCCTCACCCACTACGGCCAGTCACTCTACGAATTCGCCAAGGACCAGTTCGCCCGCATGGGCCACGGGCTTGAGCAGCTCAACCGGCGCTACTCGGACGGCAAGGCCCTCGTGCTTCGGGTGGGTTCGCAAAAAGAACTCTTTGAGATCTTCGCCAGGGAAGTGCAGTTTTCGGGTCGGCTTGAGTTTCGCCAAGTCACGGCGGCGCGGAGCCTCCGGGAGCTCAGAGAGGACCACCTCGACGTGACGGTGACGGACTCGCCTCCCGAGTCCCACGAGCTCGTGTCCAAGAGGCTATTTGAGGGACCCTGGCGGTTCGTCTTCAAGGCCGACCTGTTTCCGCGCGCCAGGGATTTCCTTTCGCTCCAGAGCGAACTCCGAAGACGAAAAGAAATCCCCTGCGTGCAGCATCGGACGGAGCGTCTGGCCATGGACCGGTTCCTGGCGCACCAGAGGGGCGGGGCTGCCAGGTTCGTATGCAAAGCCAGCGTGGAGGATTGGGCCTCCGTCGTCGCCCTGGTGCGGGAGGGCGTGGGCTGCGCCGTGGTCCCGCCCTTTGTTCAGGCCGTGGGCGCCGGCCTCCGCGGACTGGACGTCCCACACGCGGTGGTGCCCAGGTCCGACTACTTCGTGGTGTATCACCCCAAGCTCACTCGGATCGCCGCATTTCAGAAGGCATTGAGCTTCTCGATCCGCGACGCCTGAGAAACGCGCCTACTGCGCCACCCACCCGCCATCCACCGCCATCGGGTGACCCGTGACGAAAGAGGCGGCATCCGAGCTCAGCCAGACGGCCGCTTCGGCCACCTCTTCGGGCCGACCCACGCGACCCACCGGCTCGCCGGCCGCGAGGGACTTCTGGATCTGGGCATCGCCGTGGGTAAAGCGGTCGATCATGGGGGTCTGGATCACGCCCGGGCAAACCGCGTTCACGCGGATGTTCTTCTGGGCGTACTCGAGGGCGGCCGCGCGGGTGAGGCCTACGACACCGTGCTTGCTTGCGACGTAGGCCGGAATTCCCTGAAAGCCCTCCAAGCCCGCGACCGACGAGCAGTTCACGATCGAGCCTCCGCCCTGCCGGAGCATGTGGGGAATCTGATACTTCATGCAGAGCCACACGCCCTTGAGGTTGGCGCGGATCACGCGGTCAAAGTTTTCTTCGGTGGCGTCTGCCGTAAGGGCCTGGGCCCCTTCGATGCCCGCGTTGTTGAACGCGCAGTCGAGGCGGCCAAACCGGTCAACGGTCGCCGTGATCGCCTTCTTGACCTCGGCATCGCTTCCCACGTCACACTTGATGAAGATCGCTTTGCGGCCCATGGTCTCGATCATCTTGGCGGTTTGAACGCCGCCGTCCGAGTCCATGTCCACGACCGCCACGTCCGCGCCGTCGCGGGCGTAGGCCAGGGCCGTCGCCCGCCCGATCCCCGAGGCTCCGCCCGTCACGAAAGCCACCTTGCCGTTGAAACCCGTTCTGGAATTGCCCATTGGTTGTTGCTCCTTATATTCGGTGCTACTGCACGGGGCGTTCCAAGGCCCCGCCCCAATTGGGGAGCGACTGAGCGGACCCGCCCTACACGTTTGGGCAAAAATGGCCCACGAAAGGAGAAAACGTCTCGCTTTAGAACGGATATCCGAGAACGAGCCGATTCATGTACTCGTTCATGAACTTGCCCGAGGGGTCCAGCTTGGCGCGTATGCCCAGGTACTTTGGCCAGTCGGGATAAAGGTGGGTTGGGTTGCGGTAAAAGACCTTGCCCCAATGAGGACGACCGCCCTCGCTGAGGATGAGGTCTTCCATGTCCCTGAAGAAGGGCTCGTAACCTTTGAAGCGGATGTCGCAGCCCACGCCAAAGTAGCAGGTCTCGTCATATGCCGCGTGCGAGAGGTAGGTTCCGCGATCACCGCGGATAAATCGGACCTGGGTGGGCAACGGCACGTAGAACCGCTGGCCCTTGGGTTTGGCCGCGTA
>DATJFU010000078.1:0-2016 GCA_035495495.1 Bdellovibrionota bacterium | reverse complement strand
GGCGGCATCAGGCTGAGTAACCACAACGAGAATATCGTCGGCCAGCCCAAGAAGGGGCTCCGCGTCAGCACCAAGGTCAAGGCCGGCGGCGTGCGGCTGGGTAACCACAACGAGACTATCGTCAGAAAGCCCCGCTCGTCGCGCTAGCCCATCTCGGCTGGGCCCTACGCGGGACGTATAATGTAACCAGGCCGCAGCCTGACCAGGTGAGCAGGCACCGACCCGTGCCACTCCGAACATGACACCCGATGCGGGGGGCGAGACTCGCCCCAGCCAACGTCCGGCCATCCGCGATCCCATCCAGACCGCCAGCCGGCTCCACGACCGCGCCCTCGACGCCTGCTCGCAGGACAAGTTTGAGGACGCCCGCGCATTGTGTGCCCGGTCTTTGCGTATCCTCGAACGCGAGTCGGGTCCGGATCATCCCGACGTCGCCAACGTCCTCAACACCTACGGCTCCATCCACCTCAATCTCGGCCGTTACACCGACGCCGAATCGTTCTTGCAGCGCTCCGCGCGTATCACGGCGGACCTGTCGGGCAGTCCCGATCTCGAACGCCTGCGCATCCAATCGCTGACCGGCCTGGCCAACTGCCTGCGTATGCAGGGCCGTTACCGCGATGCGGAGCTGCTGTTTGAGCGCGCGCTCGCCCTCGCGGAAGCCGCCTTCGGCCCCGAGGATCTCGAGGTGTCCACGGTCCTCAACGACTGGGCCATTGTGTACAAGTACTCGGGCCGCTTCGCCCGCGCCGAGTCGCTCTATCGGCGCGCGCTTGCCATTATCGAAAAAGCGCTCGGGCCGGAGCACGTCGAGGTGGCCACCCTCTATCACAACCTCGGTGGGCTGGAACACTCCCGCGGACGCTATTCTGCAGCCGAACCGCACGCGCGCCGTTCGGTCGAAATCCGCGCCAAGGCGCTCGGCCCGGACCACCCCGATGTCGCCGCCGACGTCGCCGCGCTCGCCGCCATCCTCGACGCCCTGGGGAAACGCGACGAGGCCGAAGAGATGTACCAACGCGCGCTCGGCGTCTTCGAGACCCGGCTGGGACGAGAGAACTATGAGGTAGCAGTCAACCTGAATAACATCGCGGCTCTGCATTTCTCTCGGGGCAACAGCTTGCTGGCAGAAGCCTTCTACTGGTGGGCCCTGAACGTCAAGGAAAAGATGCTCGGCCCCAACCACCCGGATGTGGCCATGACCCTCAACAACCTGGCGGTGCTGTTCAAGTCGCAGGGCAAGTTCGATCAGGCCGAACCGCTGTTCCACCGGGCGCTTGCCATCTTCGAAAGCTGCCTCGATCCGGACCATCCCAAAGTGGTGACCTGCCGCGAAAACTTCGAGGACATGGTGCGCGAGCAGGCGTCGTCATAAACGCCGTTCACAGCCCTCACTGAATCAACGCGCGTTAGCGGATTAGCCCTCACTAGCCTACCGTCACCGCTGACACCTTGGCGAATCCACGGCAAGATCGCGCTCCGGCTTCCTGCCCGTGCGCAACTTGGCACTTCAGGAACTGGCCGAAGAAAATTCCACGAATAGCCTTCCCCACGGAGTGTCCCGGCACCACTCGTCAAAAACCTTCCGGTCCTTCCGGGGCCAGCGATACCAGTCGTGGTAGCACTCTGAACCGAACACGAACACTTGCACCAGCGGCGTGTGAAAGAACAACTTCTGCGCCCACTTCAGCGGCCCGAACCAGCAGAGGTCTCCGACTCGGCTAGCCATGTTGTCGCCAACGGTGAAGCCCCAGCTTTCTTTGGATATGTCGTCGCCCTTAAGGCATATCTCCTCAGGGCGTCCAATGCCGAGTCCCGCTTCGTGAGCAAGCCGTATATAAGGAATGGTCATGGGATCGAAGCCCATCAGTTTGGCGGCCACCGCATCAATCGCGACTTGATCGCTACTTGCCAGCATCACATTCTTGATCTTCGGTCTCATTGTGCGAGGTCCAGGACCATCGCCCGCCGTCGTGCCGTCCATTACCGCAAACAAACCCGAGTGAATTTCCTTCT
>DATJFU010000077.1:0-2990 GCA_035495495.1 Bdellovibrionota bacterium | reverse complement strand
TTTCTCGAGCCGGGTTTTGATCTGGGGCACGATGTCCTTGGGGATCATGAGGTTGAATTGAATTCCACCCGGGGCCTCGATCCCCTGGATGCCCTTGGTTTCCGGTGGAACCTGGAGTTCCAGCAGCATCTGTACGATCTTGGGGCGCAGCTCGGCGGGGCTAGACGACTTGATGTTGAAGCGGCAGATCTCGGAGGCGCCGACCTCCATCTTGACCGGCTTCTTGCCCTTCTCAGCGGCTTCTTCTGCCGAGGGCTCGGCGGCCGGCGGAGCCTCGGCGGTCTCCTCGGCCTCGCCTTCTTCTTGCACCTCTAGGGCCTGCTGCTCCGTCTGGACCTCGCCCAGGCGCAGATCCTCGGCGCGGTAGGTGGCCAGTTGCTCTTCGAGACTACGTTCGTAGACCTGACGAATCTTGGGCACGAGGGCAACGACGGCGAGAATGACGACCGCGAGGCCCAAGGCCTCCGCCCCGCTACGGATAAACCACGGCGTCTTCTGCCAAGGCGTGCGCTCGGGCGCCGTACCCGACGGTCCCGCCGCGGTGACATGGATCGAGCTCAAGGGCGCCTTACGGATCTCCTCGGGCAGGGGGGTGCGCTCCCAGGCCTTGAGCTTTTCGGCGACGGCCGATCCGCCATGGGTGTCGTCCTGCCAGATCCAGGAGGCCAGGGTCTCGAGGGCTTGGCGGTGGATCAACTCGAGCGAAAGGGCCGGCATGCCCAGGATCGCGGCGCACTCGTCGAGGCCCACGTCGTAGCGGTCCCTGAAGAGCAGGACCAGGCGCGATTCGGGAGAGAGACGCTGAAAGTAGCGGGCGAGGTGTTCGAGGCGGCCCTTGGCCGTCGAAGCCGAACTCGAATAAAGAAGCGGGTCGGCCGGTTCGCGTCCAGGCTCGGCCCGGCCCAACGAGATGATCCGGCGGGCCGCCGTCCCCAGGATCCATGCGCGGCGGTACCTGTCGAAGCCCTTTGCCGAAGAATGCTTGAGGTCCCTCAGGATCGAACGAAACACCTGGTTGGGGTGGTGATGGGGAGGAACCGAGCGATGGGAGAGATCAAAGAGGAGGTCGCCGTATTCAGCGAGGATCGCGTCGAAGGGACTCTCTTTGCGAGGACGGGGCTGCTTGCGCGGCTTGGGCGCCTTGACCACGGTGGGCACGTCGGAGTTCCGAAACCTAATCCGCGTCCGCGGGAGCACCCGTCCGGATGTTGAGGTAGATCTTCCACTTGTCCGGGGTTACGGCCACGCCCATCTGAAAACTGACCTCGGGCAACCACTTGGGCTCCTCGGGCCGCCGGATGAGGGCCATGCCCGCCTGATCCGGTGTCCGGCCGCCCTTGCGCTGGTTGCAGAGCTTGCAGCAGGTCACGATATTTTCCCAGCTCTTGCGCCCGCCCTGCACGACCGGCATCACGTGGTCGAGCGTCAGCTGGTGGCGCGCCGCCCGGTTACCGCAGTACTGGCAGCGAAAGCTGTCCCGCAGAAACACGTTCGGGCGCGAGAACCGCACCAGGTGGCGATGCTTCTTGAGGCTCACAAAATGCACCAGCCGGAGCACGCTTGGGATGCGCATCGAAAAGCTCACGGACCGGATTTCCCTATCCCACTCCTCGACCACCTCGACTTTTCCCTGGAAGAGGAGCTGCAGCGCGCGCTGCCAGGAAACGATGTGAAGGGGTTCAAAGGATGCGTTCAATAGGAGCGCGTGGTCGCTCATATCATCAATGATAAAGGGTTTTTGAGCCCGAGCCAAACCGGGGTGCGGCAGGGGCAGAGGCGGCGCCGGGCAGCGAGGTCGCCCTTCGGCAGGTCCTGCCTATGGAACCTTAAGTATTATGAAACTGCGGCGTTTTTCAGTGGCGCTAGGGGGTTCTTCCGGGAAAAGATGGCACCCCATGAAGCGCCTGCGCCTATGGTTGAGTCTCTCCGCCGGTATTTTGGCCGTGGTTGGAACCCTGTTCTACCTGGCGCATCAGGGCGTTTTTGACGACTGGGGGCCCGCTCCGGAGGCCGCGGTCCGGACGGGTGATGCGCAGGCGGGCAGTGGTCCGAGGGTCCGGGGCGGCGTCGCGCCCTATCCGGCCAGGGCGTTTGAGCTCGCCGACCTCGCGGGTTCAAAGCACCGCATGGCGGAGTTTCAGGGCAAGGTCGTGCTGCTTCATTTCTGGGCCAGCTGGTGCCCTCCCTGCGTCGAAGAGATCCCGGAGCTGATGAAATTCACCCGCAAGCTGGCGGACGCCTCGCGCGTGGTCGTGGTCGCCGTCAGCATGGACCGAAGCTGGGAAGACGCGGGCACCGTGCTCAAGCCCAAGGATCTGCCGGCGAACCTGGTCTCCCTCCTCGATCCCCGATCCGAGGTGCCCGAAAAATACGGCTCCTACCAGTTTCCGGAGACGTATCTCATCGACCCCGAGCTCAGGGTCGTCGCCAAGTGGGTCGGCGTGCAGAAGTGGGCCGATCCCTACTACGAGACAGAGATCCGTCGGCTTGTCGCCCAGTGATCAAGGCTCATCGGGACCGGACACAGGTCCCCGATGACGCATTATTGGACCCGTCCTATGCGCGTATCATCTAATTTCAGGACGGTTATCCATGTTGAACGTTGGCGGCAAACGGTTCCGGACGACTCGCCCGGGGCTAACCCTCTTCACGGTCTTGTGCTCGATGCCGATTGGCATTGCCGTGTCCGCCTGCAATGGGACGGCCGGAGGGGATTTGTTCTCCACGGCCACTCCGACGCTGACCCGGACCTTTCCCCCCGAAAGTAGCGGCCATGAGATCGACGTGACCTTCGCGGCCGGGCACTTGCCGTCGGACTCGGGGGCACTGCTCCATCTCTTTGGCGATGGGGTGTGCGGCGTATACATGGGGTCCGCGTATACCTATGGGGCATCCACGTTCGCGATCCCCATCGAATTCTACGCGCCTGGAACGGCCACGATCAGCGTGATGTCGGAGGCCGGCGGGGTTCTCAGCGACTGTTCGAACTC
>DATJFU010000076.1:0-3872 GCA_035495495.1 Bdellovibrionota bacterium | reverse complement strand
CGGCGTGAGATTCTCCGTGCCTGGGCCCGGAGTCAGCTCGGGGGCCAAGGGCTCGGATGCGGGCGCGCGCGCGGCCTCCTCGGCCGGAGGTGTCTCGTCCTTCGGAAACTCAAAGTTCGGCAGGAGGCCCGCGTTGTTCTGGGGCAGGACGGGAGCCCACTGATTGCCTCCGACCTGCTGGGGCTCTTCCCACTTCGGAAACGGCTCCATGGGGGGCATGTCTTCCCATTTCGGAAAATCGCCCATCGGTGGCAATCCGGCGTCCGCCGGGTTGAGGGCTCCGGCCGATGCGGTCTCGGCGGCGCCCGGAGCGGGCGGCATGGGCGGAAGCATGTCCTTGCCCCAGCCGGGGTCGTTCCAGTCCGCCGGGAGATCAAAGGGCGGCAGTCCCGCGTCCTGGGGCAGAAACTTCTGGTTTTGCGCCTGCAGGGAAGGCGGTGGAACGTCGTCGCCCCACTGAAACGGCGGGAGCCCGGCATCTTGCGGTAGGAGCTTGATCGGCGCTTGGGCCTGGGCGCTCGGGGGAGGCACGGCCCCCGGATCCTCGCCCCACTGAAACTTGGGCAGCCCCGCGTCCTGCGGCAGGTACTGGAGCGGGGCCTGGGGCCGCGTGGGGCCCGAGAAGCTGGGCTGAACCCCACTGGGCGGCGGGGCGGCCCCGCCCTCCCACGGCAGATGAAACTTGGGCAGCCCGCCCTCGTCGCCGGGGGCTGCGAGGGTGGACGCGCCCGTCGCCAATGCGATGGCGATCGCGGATCCAGCCGTCAGTTTTTTGCCGTTCCAGAGAGACATGTGTTCCCTGAAACGTTTCGGAGTTCGGACGGAGAGGCTGAAGCCTCAGGTCTTGGCCCGCCCCACCAGGTAGGCGATCCAGCATTCGTCGGCGGGCGCGGTCTCCACGGCTTCCCAGATCCCCGTATCGCGGCCGCGCAGGCGTTTTTCCCAGAAGACGTGGGTCTGCTCAAAGCCTGCGTCGCGGAGGGCCTCGCGGGCCTCGGGCAAGGTCCACACCCGCCAATCGTAGGTGAACGCGTCACGCACGGTCCGGCGTCCGGGAATCTTGAAGTGAATGGCCCAGGTGCCCCGGCGTTGAACCGGGTTGAACTTCTTGAGCTCCCACTCGTAGACGTAGGGACCAAAACCTTTGAGACGTTTGCGCGTGGTTTCCGAGCCCACGGACACGAAGTCCGGGCCTCCGACGATGTCCATCGCAAAGACGCCGCCGGGCGCGAGGCTGCGGCGCACGGCCTTGAAGTACGCCACGAGCGCGGCGCGATCGTGAAAGATGAACCACGAAAAGTTGCAGGCCGCGACGACGTCGACTGGAGGCGTGACCGAGACCACGTTCTGCCGGACCGCGCTCACGCGTGTCCGCTGGTCTTCTTTGAGCGCGGCCTTGTGCACCCTTTCACCATAGGCCAGGCATCCGGGATCCAAATCGAGGCCCACGGCCGTGTTGCCGGGACGGAGCTTGACCCAGTTGCAGGAGATCAGGCCGGTGCCGCAAAAGTCCTCGCGGAGCGACCGGCCGGAGCGGCCGTTGAGCTGCCGGTAGATGCTGTCGATGGTTTCGACTTCAGACTCGGGGTTTTGGACCGAATGCTCGTAGAGCGCGAACAGATCCGGGGCAGGGGGTCTCATTTCTTACCCAGACCCTCGTAGTCTTGGACGAACCGAACCAGGTTCTGCACGGACTGACCGGAGCCGCCGGGACCCATTCCACCCTTCTGGCCGTCGCACCATCCGTACATGTCGAGGTGCGCCCAAGGCACCTTGCCGACAAAGCGCTCGAGAAAGAGCGCGGCCGTGATTGCGCCGCCCATGCCGTCGGCCGCGGAGTTGACCATGTCGGCGAACGGCGAGGCGAGCTTCTTGCGGTATGGGGCGAAGAGCGGCATGCGCCAGCAGAGGTCGCCGGACTCCCAGCCGGCTTTCTCGAGAGCCTTGGCCAGGCCGTCGTGCGTGGCAAAGAGGCTCGCGATCTCGACGCCCAAGCCCACCTTGCCCGCGCCCGTGAGGGTCGCGGCGTCGATCACCGCCGACGGAGCGTCGTCGCCTTGCGCTTTGATGGCGACGTCGAGCGCGTCCGCGAGCACGAGGCGGCCCTCGGCGTCCGTGTTGTCGATCTCGACGGCGATCCCGGCGCGGGAGAGGACCACGTCACTGGGGTGGTACGAGCGGCCGTCCACGGCGTTCTCGGCGAGCGCGAGGTAGAGATCGCAAGGCTGCGCGTGCTCGGTGGCCTCGAGCCAGAGCGCCAAGCCCACCATCGCGGCCGAACCACCCATGTCCTTTTTCATCAGGCGCATGCCGGCCGAGGGCTTGATGTCCAAGCCGCCCGTGTCGAACACGATGCCCTTGCCGACGAAGGCCAGGGGCCGCGCGCGCATCTTGCCCTTCTTCTGCTTGCCCTTTTGGGACCCGCGGGGCCGGTAGCGGAGATGCACCAGCCTGGGCCCTTCTTCGGCGCCCCGGCCGACGGCCAGGAGCAGGCCGGCCTTTTCGGCTTCGTGCCGGGACTCGTCCCAGACCTGCACGGTCACCGTGCGCGAGCCCGAGAACAACCGCTCGACGGCTTCGGCGTAGGCGCGAGTGTTGAGGTTGGCGGGAGGCAGGTTCACCAGGTGGCGCGCGACGTTCACCGCCCGGCCCAGGGCCGCGGCGCGCTCGATCACGCCGCCGGCTTTGCCCCCGTCTCCGCGTTTGATCTTGAGGCGGGGGAGGGCCGGCTGCTCGGCCGACGTGCCGCCCGCGAAGTGCTCCCTAAAGCGGTAAGCCGAGAGCTCGAGGCCCACGAGCGCGCCGAGCTCTTCTTCGTCCCGGATGCCCAGCAGTCGCACCTCGAGCGTATCGAGCTTATATCGGGCGGCCGCCCGCGCGGCGGCCCCGGCCGCGTCCCGCGCCGCCGCGTAGGGCGAGGGGAGCGAGAGCGAATCCGAACGGTCACCGCTCAGGCGCGCGATCCAAACCGGACCCGCCGCCGTCTCGAGGGGCACCGTCTCCTCGGGTGAGCTGTCGAGCAGGGCCTCCTGCCAAGGAGCGAGGCCGAGTCCCAGGCCCCTCCAGGCCGACTTCTTGTCCTTCTTTGTGCCCTTGGCCTTGCGGCTCCGGGTCAGGAGCAGGACGCCGGTCTTGCCGTCCTCCACGGGCGTGCGGGTCTGGAGCAGCCAGCTCTGAATCTGCTTGAGTTGGATGGAAGAGGGGCCCGCGGCGGGCGCCGGAGCGACGGTACGAGTGGGTTTCTTGGGCATGGCCCACGGTTTAACACGGCGGGGTAGGGCGACGCCAGGTCAGTGCTTGGCGGGGGCGGCGTCCGGGTTCTCACCCAGGTGATGGCTTGCCCTCCAGGCTTTGCACTCGGGGGACTTGTCGCTGTACTCATGGGTCACGATCGCGTGTACGGATCCTTTTTCGATGGTGGATTTTCGGTCGTACACCCAATCCTTGCCGCGGCCGCGGCTCAAGGTCAGAACCGCCGAGCATTTCTCGGCCACCTGGTCCGTGACTCGATTCTGGGCGGCTGCCTTGCTTTCGAGGTCCTCCCACCACTTGCGGTAGCGGCCCGCGGAGGAGTCGAGCACGACGGTGTGCCGTCCATCCGAGGTGGCGTAGTCGACAAACGCCTTGGGTTGAATCTGCTCGAGCCCGCCCTCGGCGCAGGTCTTGGGGGCCTTTGCGATGGTGAGGTTGGATTCGCCGGCGCGGTACTTATGGGTCTTGAGGTCGTAAAGCGCCATTCCACATCCTGCCCGCTCCTGGATGGTGTTCTGGTCCTCGACCAGGTCGGCGAGACAGATGAGCTTGTCCTCCACGTCGGTCTCGCCCGCGGGGATCACGCCAACGGCCATGAGACAGGGCGTGGGCTTGATCCG
>DATJFU010000075.1:0-9645 GCA_035495495.1 Bdellovibrionota bacterium | reverse complement strand
ATCCACGAGAGGTTGGCCTTGAGCCTTGCCACCAGGGACTGAACCATCGCGGCCGACGAGTCGTGAATCTGCTGGGCCTCGCGGTCGGCGGCCCGCGCCGCGAGACCTTGCAGGATCGCGGTCCACGCGGGTCCGAGGATCAGCTCGCGAACGAAAGCCTTGGCCTCGGCCTGATCGATCCTGAAGAGGCTGCCCGTGAATTCGTCTCGGGCGGCATCCATGTCGGACTCGGCGGCGCCGTTGATGCAGTTGAGCACCTGCGAGGCAATGTACTGGTCGGCGGATGAAAAAGGCCGGGTGAGCAGCACGCCACCCGCGGCGTCCAGCGTGCCGGCCGGGGCCACGAGGCATGCGTCCCATCGGGCTTGCACGCGATCCGCGAGCGCGTCGGCGAGCCCCGCGAACATGGCCTGGTAGAGCTGCGTCGCACGTGACTGAGCGGGCGCGACCGGCCTTTCGGCCAGCCAACGGGCGCGCAGCTCCTGGAGCGCCTCGGCGTCCAAGGTGGCGGAGGGTTTCTCGGCAGCGACACGGTCAAACCCCGCCCCCATGGCGCGGTCGTAACAGGCTTCGACGTCGGGATTGCCGTCGGGGTCGCGGCTCCTGAAACAGTTGACGTAGGCCTCTCGCGCGTCCACGTGGCGCGCGAGGCGGTTCTCGAGATCCTTGGTCGCCGAGGCAAACTCGGCCAAGGTCTGCTGGTGCGAAAGAAGATCGACCATCTTTGACTTGAGGTCGTCGAGCCAGCCGGCCTTGAGGGTGGTCTCGCGGACCGGAGTGAGAAAGTCGCAGGCTTCCATCTCCGTGCGTTTGAGGTCCGCGACGGCGCGATTCTCTAGGCCGATGTAGCCGCGGCTCAGGCACGCACGGAGCGAGGGCTGCAGCGGGACTCCGAGATCCGGCAGCCGGCTGTCCGACCCGTCGGCGGCGCCGGAGGCGCCAGTCGACGGATCCTCGGCGCACTTCTTGACCATGTCGGTGAGGGGATCGCCGCCCATGCCGGCCGCTCCGATCGAGCGATAGGCTTTGGCGAGGCCCGCATCGTCGAACGTGCGGCCTCCAAACAGCTTCTGTCCCAGAAGCGCGTTTTTGAGGGGCGTCTTTGCCAGGGCCTCGTTGCCCCGGTACCGCACCCAGGCCGTCGTCTCGGCGAAGTCCTCGGCAGGGGACGACCCGGAGTAATCGTTGACGAAGCCTTCTTTACCCTCGTGCACGTCCCACTGGCGCACGGTCGAGCCCGTGTCGGGATCCGTGATCTCCTTCAGGTACCAGCCCGAGACATCCATGAACTCCGCCGCGTGGCCGGAGTAGTTACTGTAGTCGGTCGCGCCCAGCATGTAGTCGATGTGGTGGGCCATCTCGTGGGGCGGTCCCAAGAACTGCGTGCCGCCAAAGAGCTTATTGGCGTCGTCACCCTTGCCCGTCTCGAGACACTCGTCGGTGAGGAGCAGCCAGGCATCCCAGCTCGCGAGCCCGCAGGTGGTCGAGGTGGCCATGCATCCCCACTTGGGGTCCTCGAGCAGGCACTCGTGGCAGCTTTGCCCTTCGAGGCAGCTCCCGTGCGGAATCCGATGCAGCACCTTGTTGCGTTTCGTGACGTGAAACTGGTCACTCAGCGTCTTGGACAGAGCCCAGAACGCGGCGACCTCCGACGGCTTGAACAGATAATCCTTATGGTCGTGGACGACGTCCAGGTAGGTACCCGCCGCGTCGCTCTTCTGCTCGGGGATCCGGTTGTCCGTCGCGAGGGCGGTCCCCATCTTCAGATACCAATAGTAGGTGATCCAACCCTCGAGGGCGTCGTCGTCCTGCCCGTACGTGCGGTTGATCACGCAAGGGATGCCCGCGCAGTCCGAGACGCGCAGATCGTTGCCCGCGTACTGAACGTTGCCGTAGGTCTTGAGAAAGGTCGCACCGGCGTGGCTGAGCTTGGACAGATCCAGTCCGTGCCACTCGCCTTCGACGGCCGCCCCGCCTTGCTGGCGCTCGAGCGCGGCCACGTCGGCTTTGACCTGGTCCACGCCGCCGCGGTCCTTGAGACAGGGGGGGCCGGTCGGCGCTTCTTCGGCCAGGCTCCGGCCCACGATGCCGTCGCCCTCGGGCAGGCCCTTGGCCTTTTCCCAACGGGCGAGGACTCCGGGCGCCGAGCGCTGGGAGTCTCGCATGCACCCGCCCAGGATCAGCGCGAGCACGAACGCGGTGGATGCGGTCGCGAGGGTTCTAGCGGCCATATTCCACCACCCTCTGCACGATGCCCGTGGAACGGTCGTAGACGACAAAGGTCTTGATGTCCCTCGCGAGAAACTGGTGCAGCACATGTCCGTGCCGGTCCTTGGTCGATGCGATCGGGGTCGTCACCGGGTGGTGATCGGCCCAGTGGTGCTTCCAGTACTGGATGTCGCGTTCAAAGGGTTCGGGGTCGCGGTTGGCCACGACGACAGCGCTCGTCTCGCCCTCGACCTGAAACGAGGTCCCATCGGCGTAGGTCAGAACCCTGGCGCCGTTCCGGATCTTTCCGCCTTCGACCACGGAGAGCGGCGCGCCCTTGAGGCTCCGCACGTCGGCCTCGGTGCCTTGTCCAGGATGGACCATGACGCCGGAGCGCGCGCAATCCGCCAAGAGTCCGGCGGCACTCGTCAAGAGGCTGACGTACAAGATGTGGAGTCGGGGGTCTTTACGCTTCACCTCGGTCTTTTCGGTGAAAGCCCCCGGGCGGCTTGAGCCCCCGGCCATGTGTTGGCAGAATGACTAAAGTGGAACCCACCAAACGTTATTATCGCGCGGGGCAGTACCTGTTTCGCGAAGGCGAGTCCTCCCACGCCATGTTTCTCATCAAGAAGGGCAGCGTCTCCATCCGCAAGATGAAGGGCTCCGCCTTCGTGGAGATCGCCAAGGTCTACGCGAACGAGATCATCGGGGAGCTGAGTTTCTTTGACCGTCTCCCCCGGAGCGCGGCGGCCGTCGCGCTCTCGGAGGTCGAGGCACTCGAGATCGACTTCAGATCCCTCGAGCAGATCTGGAACAAGGTTCCGGATTACTGGAAGACCATCATGAAGGCCGTGTCAGAGCGCCTCCGCAAAGCCGACGACGCCATCCGCCGGCTCCAGAAGAACGTGGTGATGGATGATTCCGCGGGGTCCAATCAGGCGCACGACAACACCTTGGGGGCCGTGCTCAAGGCCACCTCCGACATCGACGTGCATGCTCAGAGCGAGCAGTCCTCCGAAGAGGACGAGATCCCCGAGCCCGACGGCGGCTCCGACGGCGAACCCACGGGCACTTGACGTAATTTGCTGCGCATGGTCAAACCCGGCCCATGGGCAGGGGAATCGTCCTTTCTATCCTTCTATTATCTGTCTCCTTGGGCGCGTGGGATGCCTCGGCCCAGACTGAGATCCTGAAGTTTCCCGCGGGTTTCCGCTGGTGCGTGGCCACGGCCGCCCACCAGGTCGAGGGGTACAACGTCGACAGCGACTGGTGGGCCTTTGAACAGCAGCCGGGCTCCATCAAGACCGGCGAGGTGTCGGGCCCCGCCTGCGATCACTGGAACCGGGTCGTCGAGGACTCGCTCCTCATGAAGTCGATCGGGGTCGGTCAGTACCGGTTCTCCGTCGAGTGGGCCAAGATCGAGCCCAAAGAAGGTGAGTGGAACGAAGACGCGCTCGCGCACTACGCGGGCGAGGTCTCCACGCTCCGCCTCTTGGGCATCGAGCCCATGGTGACCCTCCACCACTTCACGTTTCCACAGTGGGTTCAGGTCAAAGGCGGCTGGACGTGGGACGGCCTCCCCGAAGCGTTTGAACGATTTACCCGCAAGGTCTACGGGGTGCTCGGGCAAGATGTCGTGGACTGGGTCACCCTCAACGAGCCCATGGTCACGCTCTTGGGCGGATACGTGTCGGGTGAGGTTCCGCCGCAGAAGAAGGACATGAAGGCCGCGGGGATCGCGATCACAGGGATGCTCAAGGCACACGCCGCCTCTTACCGCGCACTCCATGCGGCCGCCGCCGCGGCCGGGCGGCCGGTCCGCGTCGGCGTCGCGCACCACCTGCGCGTTTTCGACGCGTTCAGACCCTTCAACCCAGCGGACGTCCTCGCCGCGCATCTCTTTGACAACGCCTTCAACTGGGCGTTCTTCGACGCCATCGAAACCGGCCGACTCAAGCTATGGGTTCCGACCGCGATCCATCTCAACCAGGTGATCCCGGGCCTCGCCGGCACGCAGGACTTCTTGGGCGTGAACTACTACTCCCGCGACATGGTGAAGGTTTCTTTCACCGCCGGCAACCCGCTCCCCGCCGAGCGCGTCTCGAACCCCGCCAACGTCCACAACGACTTGGACTGGGAGATCTATCCCTGGGGCTTTTACCGCACGCTCAAGGCGGTGCACGAGCACTCGCCCCGGAAGCCGATCATCATCACCGAAAACGGAACCGCCGATCACGCCGACGCGTTTCGTTCACGCTTCTTGGTGGACCACCTCAAAGCCGTGCACCAGGCGATCCAAGAGGGGATCCGGGTCGAAGGCTACTGCCACTGGTCCCTCATGGATAACTTTGAGTGGAACGAGGGCTTTACCCCCAAGTTCGGCCTTTTTGAGACGGACTACGCCACGCAAGCCCGCATCCCTCGGGCCAGCGCTCTTCTCTTTTCGAAGATCGCGCACGCAAACGCGGTCGAACGCGACGACTCGGTGCCGTGGGGCACCTGGCGCAGGCCTGGTCGCCAGCGGTAGATCAGTACGGGCCGGTGATCGAGAGACTCTCGCCGCGGTTGGAGCCACTGACCTTGATCGTCTTGCCCTTGGGATATCCGCTCTTTTCGGTGACGGCGCGGGCGTCGTCGTAGAACCGCTGCTGCATGGTTCCGATGTCCAGGCTGGGCACCATGCTGGCGGCGATAAAGGCCGGCGTTCCACCCAGGTGGATCGCGAGGGCCGTGAGGCTTGTGATCTGCTCGCCTGCGCCACCGATGGCAAGACGGGCGGCGCCCCTGAAGAAGGCGCCCAGCAGGGCCGAGAAGTCCTTGGTCTTACCGTAGGTCCGGTGCGTGCAAACTGCGTGCGGCTTGCTGCCGTTGCTGTCGTCGTGGCAACGGGTCTCAGCACCGCCGCTCTCGAAGAAGTCGCCGGTGTCGCCCTCATCCACGGCCATGACACAGTTCGCGGCCCAGTAGCCGGGGCTGCGCGCGTCGTTGCAGTATGAAACCGTCCATCTATGAAAATCGTGGCCCAGGTGCGTCTGGGTGCCCCGGCTCGCCATGCGATACACGCCCTGGGCGTTGGTGGGGCCGACTTCGATCTTGGTCACGACCTGGCTCAACGAGGGCAAGGTGCTGGGATCGTGGAGGGCCTTGTCGACCTTGTCGGAGGTCACGCCGTCCGGGTAGTTGATGGTCACCGTGAGATCAAAGTCCGCACGGTTGCCGCTGGGCTTGACCGTGAAAACAAACGCCACGCCCACGGGGTCGGCAGCCAGGGCATTGGTGCCCATTGCCAGAGTCAGGATCGCGGCCAAACGCAATGCGAGGTTCTTCATCTTCTCTCCCTATTTGATCTTGAGGCCCGCGCCCCAGAGGGCGCCCAATTCTTGTTCTTCTTTGACGTGTCCGTAATCGCCCACCGTGCCCGCGGCCAGGGGCTGGCCGAGGAGTAGGTTAAAGACGACTCCAGGAATCATGATCATCTTCTTGTAGCGGCGAGCCGGACGGAGCGCGGCGGCCTTGGCCGACAAAGGGGTCACGCCCCGCCCACGGAGCCACCGCGCGATGTGGGCCACGGACCAGAAGTGATAGGCCTTGGCGGATTTCGCCCGGCCGGCGATCTCGGTGGGATAAAGCACGTCGACGCCGCAGCGAGCGGCCAGTGTCTCGGCCCTGAAATGCACTTCGGCGCCCGCCTGAATCGCGGCCATGGCCGCGCCATAATCCGTCTCGGAGAGATTCTGCTCGAGCCAGCCCTTGAGGTCGCGCACCAGATACATGCGTTGCGAGGCGAACGCGCCCAGGAGAAATAAGCCCTCGTCCGCCGCGTTCTCAAAGCCGACTTCGGCGGCGCAGTCCTCGGCGGCCTGCTCGATATTGCCCGAGGGACAGCCGTCCGCTCCACGCGTCCATTGTTTGATGCAGCTCAAGGCGCGACCCACGCGGGGGTCCTGGGCGGCGTAGACCACCGTCGGACCCATGAGCGCCGAAAACGGCGTCCTGGCCTGAAGGTAGTTGTACACTTTGGCGTCTATCGGATCCTTGGGCCGGCGGTTGAAAAGCGAGGCCAGGGTCTGGAGGCCCCCAAACAGGGTGCTCTTACGGCGGACAAAGTGCTCGATGGGCTCTCCGCGGAGGGGGGCGTTCTCGGATTCGACGTAGCCGGTCTTCACGCGATAGCTCAGGCTGCGCTCCCAGTCGGCGTGGAGCTGATCCCGGAGCTCGAGAAGGGCGCGGCGCCCGTCGGCGTCGCGGGCCCCGAGTTCGGCCTCTTGTTGGTAGTAGAGGACAAAGTCCACGAACAAGAAACGGTTCCAGCGGCAAAGCTCGCTCTCCGAGTCACGGCCCAGGGCCCTCACGGCCTCGATCCGCTGTCCGAGCGTCGAAGAAGGCCCACCCGCACGCCGGGTCACCGAGCGGATCCAAGAGCGCGCATGGGTCGGATAGTTGGTCGGAGTCAGACGCGTGCTGCCGGCACAGATGGGTTCGGCATCACCCGCATGGGCGACGCCGGAGACGAGAAGCAGGGCGATGGCGAGAAGCTGGCATTTAGTCACGGTTCAGGTTCCTCAGGAGGGGTAAGCGGGCGCGCTGGCGCTCGAGCTCGCCACGGCGGGCGTCGCCGGCGTGGCCCACGGGCAGCGAGGCCAGCTCGGCGTCGATGGACTCGCGCATCCGATCGCGGACGATCTTGTCCGAACGCAGGCACATTTCGAGTCCGCCCTGGCCACCGTACTTTCCGGCCTCAAGACCGGTCGAGAAGCCTTGCTCCTTGGCCACCTGCTTGGCGTACTTCCAGACTTTGAAAGGGTTGTGGGTCTGCTCGTCCTCGAACTTGTTGATGTAGGCGAGCAGCTTGTGGGCCTTGTAGGCCAGTTTGGAGAGGTACCCCATCAGGAGCGCCGAACCCAAGGAGTGGCCGCCGTCATAAACCTCGCAGCTCAGCAGACCCGCGGTCATGTAGTGGTACACGCCCGGGTCCTGCGAAAAGACGTGGTTGGCGTAGATGCGTGAGAGGTGGTGGCCGTTGAGCGCGGTCCGGATGTTGCGAAACTGCCAGAAGTAGGCTTCGAGCAGCAGGGCGCGGTTCAGGTCGATCCCATACTGGGTGTCAATCGAGGCCATGTTGCGGGTCGAGTACGACAGCGCGAGGAGGATAGACCGCCCGGAGTATCCGCGGGCGAGGAGGCGGTCGCGCATGAAGGCCGTGAACAAGGGTTGAGCCTGACCCTGATCTTCATTTCGGACCCACTCGGTCTCCGCGGCCAGCGTGTCGGAGAGAAGCTGCTCGAGCTTGGGGTAGGCGATGAGCTGCTGGTAGACGTACTGGGTAAAGCCGTTGATCGCGAACTGAAGGCGCGGGTACGGCGCCTCGGGCGAGCTCACGCGATCGTTGAGGTCCATGAGGGAGCCACCCAAGAAGACGGCGCCCGTGCCCTCGAGGCCCTGGAGCTTGCGCACCACCGAACAGGTGTTGCGCGCGGTCTGAAACTTGGCGGCCGCGGCGTTGGACCGCTCGACCAACGCGGCATCGTCCAACGTTCCACCCCGGACGAGCGCTTCGATCTCTTGAAGATGGGTGAGGTAATCCGCGTGGAGGGGCTTCAGCACCTGGAGGGGGATCGCGGCTTGTTCCACCTCGGTCCACTCACCGCCGTCCGGCGGGGCGGTGGTGTGCTCGGTCGCCGCGCAGTACGCGTCGAGGCCAGGCTGAAGGGTGTCAAAGTAAGCCACCATGGATATGCGGAGGTCCCGCTCCCAGGTGGGGTTCTCGGCCTTGATGGCGGCGATGATCTCGGGCGGCGTGCGACGGTCGGCCTTGAGACTCGCGACCCAGAGGGGGCCCAAGATCGGCGAGGTGGGCTCGATGAGCCGGTCCTCATCGGTGCCGGCGGCCTGGACCTCGAGGGCGTGCAGAATGGGGCTGACCGCTGAGCGGTCATACCGGAGGTCCACGTCGGCGTGGGCGAAGGTCATGAGACCCACGGTCCCGAGGCCAAGAAGCCAGGTTGAACTGCGCATCCTTCTGTCTCCATCTGCCAGCCCACCGGGTGGGCCTTCCCTTCGCCATGCCTTGGCGACTTTCCGAGTACCGTTCATTTAGCATTTCTTGACGCTTAGCGTCAATTGAGCTACAAACCATGAGATGCGATCAAAAGAGTTGAAGTTACTCGCACTTACGCTCCTGGTCTCGGCCCTGCCGGCCCGGGCCGCCCTCATCGAAGTGGCTGAAGAGCCCCCGGTGGACAGCGACCCGGCGATCCGTGCCGTCTTCACTCCCGAAGTGGCCCAAGCGCTCCTCTCGAGCAGCACCTCGGAGATCCACGAGCTCACGCCGGTCGAGGAGTCCGAGGCCCGCGCCGCCGGACACCTGCACGACGACCCGTCGACCTGGGGCCGCCCCTGGTTCATCGTCAAAGCGGGCCTGGGCCTGCCCAACCTCATCGGTGCCTACATCGAGATCTTTGTCCGCCGCGAATGGACCGTCGGCATCGGCACGGGCACCGGCCTTCTCCCGCCCGTCATCGAGGGCACGATCCGCTGGCGGCCCGACGCCACGTGCTGGGGCTGCGACGGCAAGAACTTTCTCAGCCTCGGCTTTGGTATCGACCCGGCCGTCTACTGGACCCAAGGCCTCTTTCACGGCAACACCGGCGTGATGGTCACGGCCTCGGTCGACCTGCTCTACATCCACCGCTTTACCGAACACTTTGGCCTCACCCTCGGCACCCAACTGGGCGTCGGCGGCGTGACCGAGTTTGGTGGAACTCAGAGCTTCAAGGTCGAGCCCACCTTCAAGATCAACCTCATTCAGGTCGGCTTCGCGTTCTGATCAGAATCCGAGCTGCCGCATCGCCTCGTAGAGCGAGATGGCGGCGGCCTGCGAGAGATTGAGCGAGCGCACCCGCGCGTCGAGCATGGGGATGCGCACCGTCCGCGTGGGATAGCGGTTGAGGATCCAGTCCGGCAGTCCCGTCGTCTCACGGCCAAACACCAGCCAGCTCCCCGGCTCAAAGCGGTGCTCATAGAGCGTGTGACCCGCTTTCTTGGAGAAGAACACGAGCGGGGCCTGGGGTGGAACGGATTCGAGCCACGCCTCGGTGCTCGGATGGATCTTGAGATTGAGATGCTCCCAGTAGTCGAGACCGGCCCGCCTCACGCGGCTCTCGTTGATCTCAAAGCCCAGGGGCTCGGTCAGATGGAGCGGAGTCTGGGTCGCGACGCAAAGCCGCCCGATGGATCCCGTGTTCTGCGGGATCTCGGGTTCGCAAAGAACCATCTGGAGGCCGTGGGCCATGTCCAGCGTCAGGGGCGGAGGGTGTTCATCATGCGCGGAAACGGAATCGTCTCACGCACGTGGCTCACGCCCGTGATCCACGCCACCGTCCGCTCGAGGCCCAGGCCGAACCCGGCGTGCGGAACCGTGCCGTAACGGCGCAGATC
>DATJFU010000074.1:0-3913 GCA_035495495.1 Bdellovibrionota bacterium | reverse complement strand
GCCAAGGTGGACCTCGTGAACTTTCAGGAGCGGTTTCCCAAACTCGCGCCGCCCGCGGGATCCAAGAAATCCGTGATGAACGGGTTCTTGGGTTACCGGACCTACTGCATGAGCTGCCACCCGGTGAACGGGGAGACCGGCGGCAAGGCCCGTAACCTCACGAGCCCCAAGTCGATCATCGAGGACCATCCGCGGGCGTGGCTCACCAAGTTCATTTTGGACCCGAACTCGGTTCGGCCCGGGTTTCCCATGCCCGGCCTCAGTGCGGACGAGCCACACCGCGAGCAGCTCGCAAAAGACATCCTGGAGTACCTGGACACCATCGGTCCGCACTAGCAGTTGACTAAAGTCACCGAGATTGATACACCGCGTCAATGCGGGGAAACTGTTTCGGTATTTTAGCTGTAATTACGGGTGCTTATATCTTATCTGGCTGCCAGCCCCAGGGGTTGGCGCCCGGAGCGCAGGAGATCCAGGACGTGGTCGATGCCATGAGCATGGACTCGGACCAGGCGGTCACCCTCGAGAACCAAGCCGTCCAAAACGAGAGCCAGCTGCCGCCGGAGAACATCCCGGCGGACAAGGCCACGGTCCGCGCCCATCTGCTGGCGTGGGTCGAGGGTCTGGCGGCTCCTGACGTCTGGGGCGGCGCGGATGCCGCCAAGGATCCCCAAGGCGCATCGGCCAGCGCCGGCGTTTGGGCGCAAGGCCAGCTGGCCGCGGCCGGACAGCTTCTGAAAGAAACCCACGCGTACGACCAGGCCCATCCCGAGAGCCCGTTGAGCCCCATCGAGGAGTTCACCGTGGTCTTGATGGAAGGTGACCTCTCCAAGATCACCTGCCTCTCCGACCTTTACGCCGATCTCCAGGGCGCGGGCCAAGCCCGCACCGTGGCCCGCTGCTCGATCACCGGCGACGCGAACGTGATCGTCGGCGCTTGGGTCGAGACCGGCGCGTTTCTGACCTTTTATCAGATGCAGGTCGGCCGCCTCTTTGGGGCCGCGAACCAGCTTAAGACCGAGTTCGCGATCATCCGGGACCGCCTGCGCCAACTCTCGCCCCAGGGCGCGGCCGTCGCCGCCCAGGACTGCGACTACGCGCAGATGGGCATGTCGGACCTCGTGCCCAAACTTTCAGACGGCATGGCCGCGGCCGCCAAGTTGAACAATGTGTTCACGACGGACCTTCAGCCGATTCAAACCTCGGCCCAAGCCGTGCATGACCTGGTCACCCAGCTGGACCTCTCAGGGACCGGCGACGTGACCCAGCTTCAGGCCGAGGCCGGCCAGGCGATGGCCGCGATGGACGCGGCACTGGCGCTGACGGCGCCGGGCGTCGCCACTCCCTGGATCGATGCGGGTTACGGCGTGATCGCCCACGCGACGTACGAGGGTGAGATTTCGCAGCTCGCGCACGCGGCCCACGTCGAGGGCGGCGAAGCCATCAATTCGGCGAGCCGCTACTCGGTCGACGGGCTGGACGACCTCATGGCTCACATGATGGTGTTTGACGCCAGCTACCTGGATCTGGAGACCGCCGCGCGCAACGAGTCCGCGAGCTACATGAACCTCGTCCAGATCCTCAAGACCAAGCACGACACGGTCAAGAACAGCATCGGCAACATCCGCTGAGACGGACTCAGCCCTCGACGGGTTGAACGGGGGCCGGATTCGTGGCCTTGGCGCCGGCCTCGGGCACGATCTTGTGGATGAAGTACATGAGCACCAGGGTGATGGCCGTGGCGCAGATCACGACGTCTCCCAGGATGTCAAAGTGACTGAGGGATCCGTCGGTGTTCTCGAGAACGATGAGCCCCGCCACCATCGAGGCCAGGCCGCCTGAAAACTGCTGAATGGATGAGCCTACGGACATGAAGGCTCCCCGCATGTTTGGGGTCGGGATGGCCGACATCAGGGCCTGCGACGAGATCATGCGGGCCGAGATCCCCACAAAGAGGACGGCGTTGACGGCGATGACCCAGCCGATGGGCGTCAGTCCCAGCCGGGTGTAGATGAGCACCATCACCGTGGTCACGATGGAGCCGAACAAGAAGATCTTGAACTTGCCGAACATGTCGCTCATGCGCCCCATGATGGGGCCGGTGAACATGGAGCAGACTCCCGTCGCCAGGTAGACGATGGGGAGTCGTTCGAGGCTGATGCCCAGGTTGTGCACGCTAAAGGCGCTTCCGAAGGGCATGAGCATGAAGCCACCCGTGCTCAGGAGCGCGGTCGTCGCAAAGGCCTGCAGGTAGCGGGGCGTACGCAGGGTCTGGCCCAGGTGGTGAAACGGGCTCTTGTCCGGCTTGACCGCCAGGTGCGCGTTGATCGGTTTGAGTTTGAGCCAGATCACCAGGCCCACCGCGGAGCTCACGATCACGATCATGAGAAACGGCGCGTGCCAGCCCCACTGGTTGGAAAAGAGAAGTCCGAGCGGGATCCCGAGGATCTGGCTCGCCGAGAAGGCCGTGCCCAGAAAACCCATGACCCGGCCCCGCATATGAAAGCCAAAGAGGTCGGTCGTGATGGCCATGACGATCGAACCCATCACCCCGCCAAAGACACCCGTCACCATGCGCGCCATGAGGAGAAAATGGTAAGTGGGGGCGATGCCGCAGAGGAGCGTGCCCAGCACAAAGCCGCAATAGAAGAAGAGCAGCAGGTTCTTGCGGTCGAACCGATCGGCAAAGCCCGCCGCCAGGAGGCCCGACGTGCCGGCGGCAAAGGCGTACACCGACACCACCACGCCGAACTGGGCGGGAGAGATCTGCAGGGCCGGCATCAGCATCGCCCCCATCGGGGAGATGATCATGAAATCCAAGATGATCGTGAACTGTAGAAACGCCAGGATGGCGATCACGAACTTCTGGTAGCCGGTGAAAGGCGTCACCACGGGATGTTTGCTCATGGTCTCTATATACCCGCTAGCCTTGGGGGGGCGCCAGGGCGACGACACTGAATCCGACGGCCTTTTTGCCGGTGGGGTTGAGGTACGCGTGAGCCTGGTCACCCGGAAACGCGAGGACGTCGCCCTCGGCCACTTTGAAGGACTCGCCCGCCACCTGGACGGTGATCTCTCCTTCCACCACGGTCAGATACTCCTTGGTCCCGGCGACGTGGGGGATTCCGCCCATGCGGCCGCGGGCCACGAGCTCGATGCGGTCCATCTCCATGCCGGGGATGGGATCGGGGAGGAGCTTGTGGACCGTGGCCATGCCCTGGCTGCGGCGCTGGGCGGGCAGGTCGGCGGCGCGGACGAGGCTCACGCTGCCGCGGGGGCGGGCCAGCAGCTCCTCGATCGAGACCCGAAGCGCGCCGGCGATGCGGATGAGATTGGTCAGCGAAGGGTTGCCGGCGCCCGACTCCAGGTGGGTGACGGTGGAGCGGGGCACCTCGGCCAGGCGCGCGAGGCCGGCTTGGGTCAGGTTCTGTTTTCGCCTCAGCCCGGCGAGGTTCAGGGCGAGGTAACCGGAGATCTCTCTCAATGCATCGGTCATTTGCCAATATATTAGCCAATCCGACGACATTTTGTCCAGATCCGGCAAAGTGGAGCCATGAACGACGCATTCTTTAGAGACAAAAAGGTGGTGATCACGGGTGGGAGCTCGGGACTGGGCCGAGCCATGGCCCTCGAACTCGCGCGGCGTGGCGCCCGGGTGGTGATCGTGGCCCGGGGCGAGGCCGCGCTCCGGCGCGTGGCCGAGGCGGGCGGGGGACGGATTCTCGCCGTGGCCGGCGACGTCTCGGACAAGGCCCAGATCCATCCCATCGCGGGTCAGGCGCTGGCCTGGCTCGGCGGGGTGGACCTGCTCGTCAACGGCGCGAGCGAACTCGGGCCGACGCCCTTGCGCCTGCTCGTGGACACCGAGTGCGAGGATTTTGACCGGGTCTTGCAGACCAACCTCGTGGGCCCG
>DATJFU010000073.1:0-3930 GCA_035495495.1 Bdellovibrionota bacterium | reverse complement strand
GCATAGTCCCGCCGGGCGTAGGAGAAATGAAAGGTCCTCCGCGCGGGAGGCTCGGAGCTGCCGGCGGGGAGGGTGGGGCAGTCCCAGGTGATCTGAAAAGTTTGGGCCTGGTAGGTGGCTCCGGGAGTGGCTCCCGTCGCCATGTGCGCGGTTCCGCCACCTTCCACGTACTGCATGCGGTGGTCTGGCCCACGGCTGCAATGGGCGTCCACGGTCTGTGCTCCGTCACGGCAGGCGGCACCGAACTGAAAAAAGAAACCGCCCGCGGGGCAGGGAACTCGACAGATGTCGGTGATCGAGTCGGCGTAGTCGGGGCACTCGGGCTTGGCCCCGGCTCGGGTACAGGCCGCCGCGGGTGGATCCGGATCCGCCCAGACCGACTGGCTCACCGTGCCCAAGAGTAAAAGAAGCGCTCCCCCTACGGTCCCCCGAACGCGTTTCCCCATCTCTTAAGAATGCCTCAGTTGACGCATACGGGCAAATTCTTGGATTGGCATATCTAGCTGTTAATACATAGTAAAATACAACAAAGACCGAGCTCCTCGGAGTGATTACAAAAATGTAAACAGATGTTTTCATTTTTATTGACTGTTTAAGTCAGATATTAGAAATTAGCCCCATGAACGCGACCATCATCCCACTCGAAAACCATCCCCGCTCCCTGCTTCGCCGGGAGCTCGAGCGGCGCTGCCGCACCAATCCGCGGTACTCGCTTCGGGCGTTTGCCCGCGCGCTGCAGATCAGCCCCACGGCCCTGAGCCTGGTGCTGTCGGGCAAACGGCCGCTCTCGCGCAAGGCGGCCCACAAGGTAGCCCAAGTGCTGCCGCTCGCGCCGGCCGAGAACCAGGTGCTCCAGCGCTGGGCGGAGCTCAAGCCCCGCCTGAGAAAGGCCTCGACCGAGCAGACCTTTGGTCGGCCCCTGACGGAGGAGGGGAGCCACGCGATTTCTCTCGATGCGTTTGCCCTCATCGCGGACTGGTACCACTACGGGATCTTGAGTCTGCTCGAGGCCAAGGGCCCGAGACTCGCGCCCGCCGACATCGCGCGGTCCCTGGGCATCACCGAGCTCGAGGCTTCGGGCGCACTCGAGCGCCTGCAGCGCCTGGGCATCCTGGAGTCCACGCCAGAAGGGTTCAAGCGCCTCGTGGGCGCGATGCGGATGACCGAGGTCTCTCCCTCGGCCGTGAAGAAGTACCACACGCAGATCCTCTCCAAGGGCATCGAGGCCATCGAGAACCGTCCCCGTGAGGAGATGGACCTCTCGGCAATGACGCTCGCCATGGACCCCGCGCAGGTTCCCTATGCCCGAGACCAGATCACCCGGTTTCGCCGCCGCCTCACGCGTGAGCTGGACCGCAAAGGCGGCAAAAAGCGCGTCTACGTGCTCGGATTTCAGGTGTTTCCGGTGAGCGAGAGATGATCCCCGGTCCCGGCTGCGGTAGACTGGAGCCGGGATGCGACGAGTTCACGTCAAGGCACTGACTCTGCTGGGGGCGCTTGGTTTCTGGTGCGGCTGCTCGGCCCCGGTCAAGCGGGTGCCCGCGAGCGACGCGACGTCGTTCACGGTCGTGCTCCTCCCGGACACGCAGTACTACTCCAAGCAGCTCCCGGAGGCGTTTCAGCGTCAAACGCAGTGGATCGAGGATCATGCCTCGGAGCTCAACATAAAGATGGTGCTGGGGCTGGGGGATGTCGTCGACAACGGATCGCTCCCCGCCCAGTGGAACAACGCCATGAAGGCGCTCCAGGTTCTTCACGACGGACCCGTGCCGTTCTTCTTGGCCATCGGAAACCACGATTACAAGGCCGCCACGCCCAAGACCCGCGATGCCACGCAGTTCAACGCCCACCTGGGGCCCGCGTATTACAAGGACCAGGCGACCTATGGCGAGAGCATGGACGGCGGAAACGAAAATTTTTTCGGGACCGTCCACGCCGGCGAAAGGGACTACCTGGTCCTGACCCTGGAGTTCTCGCCCAGGGATTCGGTTCTAAAATGGGCTTCGCACGTGGTCGAAAGCCATCCCGATCAAGACGTGATCGTGATCATGCATTCGTACCTGTTCACCGATAACACGCGCATGAGCGCGTGCGCCCGTTACTCCAAGGCGCTCTACGGGCTTTCGCAGGACAACGACGGCGAAGAGATCTGGGACAAGTTCGCGTCCAAGTACCCCAATATCAAGCTGGTCCTGAACGGCCATATTCCACAGGGTGGAACCGGCCGCCGTTTTGATCTGGGTGAGAACGGCAACCTCGTCAACGAGATCCTCTCGGACTACCAGAACGAGCCCAACGCTGGAAACGGGTGGCTCCGCTTGATGACCTTCTATCCGGATCAGAACCGGATCGACGTCAAGACCTACTCGCCCTACCTCGACGCGCATCCGGCTTTCAAGACGTCGGCATGGAAGAAGGATCCGGCCAACCAGTTCTCGATCGAGTACTCCAACCCCGCGCTCGCCGCGTTCAAGTCGGCGACGATCCGCGGCTTTGTCCGCTCGGGCAAGACGAGTTCTCTTTGCGCGGGCATCGCCGGAGCCACGGTGCGATTTCCGGGGGGGACGGCCACGACGGATGCGCAGGGGCGGTTCACGGCGGTGGTCAAGGATCTCCCTGCCGAACCCGCGCTCGCCTACCGCGCGGTCACGCTCACCGTCGAGAAAAAGGGCTGGGCCACCCGCGAGTACCGGGTCACCGTGCGCGACGGCGCGGAGAATGCGGAGCAGGTCCTTTTGGCGCCCGAGTCTGGGCACCCCTAGGGATAGTGGCGGCGACCCCGGCCGCCGTGATAAGACGTCACCATGAATCCGAACAAGGCACTTTGGGAAAAAGGGGACTTCACGCGTATCGCCGCCACCATGCGGGAGGGCGGACAGGCGCTCGTGGACAAGCTGGCGGTCACCCGTGGAATGCGGGTCATGGACCTGGGCTGCGGTGACGGCACGACGGCGATCCCGGAGGCCAAGCTCGGCGCGCAGGTTCTCGGAGTGGACATCTCTTCGCCCCTCGTCGCCGCGGGCAATCGGCGCGCCAAGGAGATGGGCCTTTCGAACTGCACATTTCAAGAGGGAGACGCCTCAAACCTGGCGGGGATCGAGGACCGTTCGTTCGACCTCGTGGTCAGCATCTTCGGCGCCATGTTCGCCCCCAAGCCGTTTGATGTGGCCAAAGAGATGGTTCGCGTGACGCGTCCCGGAGGGTCGATCGTCATGGGCAACTGGATTCCCAATGACCCGACTCTGGTGGCCCAGTTGCTCAAGATCAGTTCCGCATATACGCCCCCTCCGCCGGAGGGTTTCGTGAGCCCGATGACCTGGGGGGTCGAGGGTCAGGTCGCGGAGCGATTTGGCGCCGCAGGCGTCTCGGCACAGAAGATCACTTTCGCCCGTGACACCTTCGTATTCAACTTTGGCGGCACTCCCGCGATGTTCGTCGCGGATTTCAGGGATTACTACGGTCCGACCATGAACGCATTCGAGGCGGCGACCAAGAGTGGCCGCGCGGCGGATCTGCAGCGCGAGCTTGAGCAGCTCTTCCAAAGCCAAAACAAGAGTCAGGATCCCGGCCGGACCTCCATTCCCGCCACCTTTCTGCGGGTGACGGTACAGGTCCCATGACCCAAGGCACGAACCAGTACGGTTTTGTGCGGGACTGGGTGAGGGGCGTGGAGTAAAAGGCCGGAGGAGGCCGCAATGTCCTACCTGGGCGCAGATGAGATCGCTTCACTTCCTCGGTTCACGCCGGACCGTCCCTTGAAGCTCCTCTTGAGCGCCTGCCTCGTGGGCGTGCCCTGCGGAGTGGATGGCACCTCTTACGGAGAGGCGGACCCCAAGCTCCTGAAACTGGTGACCTTGCCCAACGTAAAAACCGCGAGGTTCTGCCCCGAGGATTTTTCGTTCGGTACGCCGAGAGCCATGCCCGATATCC
>DATJFU010000072.1:0-2905 GCA_035495495.1 Bdellovibrionota bacterium | reverse complement strand
AGGTGGATCGCGCCGAAGTGGGCGAGGGCGAGCCAGGTCAGGGCCACGGCGGGCACGAACACGGCCGCGGGAGCCCATGGCTGTGAGCGTCCGACCTTCAGTAAGAAGTCGCGATTGAGTCCGTCCTTTGCTCCAGTCGTGGCTTGGTCCATACAAGTAACCTCCTGGTTACTTAATTATCGGACAGGGGGGCTTGAAATCAAGCGCTAAATAACCGATTGGTTACTTATGGCTAAGTCCCCGAAGTCCATGGCCTTTAAAAGCCGAGATCCGGACCGCACGCGGGCCCGCATCCTCGCCGAGGCCACCCGGCTCTTTGCCAAGGGCGGGTACGCCGGCACGTCGACCAATGAGGTGGTCGAGGCCTGCGGCGTGAGTAAGCGCATGCTGTTTCACTACTTTGGCGACAAGGACGGCCTCTACCGCGCGGTCGTTCTGCAGCAGTGGGTGGAGCTCAAAGAGTGGTTCGACGAATCGGCCCGCGCCTACATGAGCGAGCACGGCAGCCTCCCCGCCGACACGGCGACGCTCCTTCAGGAGTCCATCCGGATCTCGAGCCGGTTCATGGCCCAGCGCCAGGACTTTGTGCGCCTGGTGATGTGGGACGGGCTCGAGGGCGGCCGCGCGGCCAACAGCATCTGGAAAGAGGTGCGCGGACCCCTCTTTGTGCAGGTGGAATTTCTGCTGCGCCAGGCGCAGAGCGAAGGGCTCCTGCCCAAGGACATGGAACCCGCGCAGCTCGTGATCAGCTTCTTGGGCGCGGTGAGCTTTTACTACGCCTATGCCCATACGCTCAAAGAGATCATCCCCGATCCGCTCGGCCCCGCGTCGCTCAAGGCGCGCGAGGATCACGTGGTGAAGCTCTTGAGCTCGGTCTTTACCGCCCGCCGAAACTAGGCCTCGATCACGAAACGGGGAATCGAGTAGGCGAGGACCTCGCCGCCGAACTGCTCCTTGAACGCGTTGACGCCGGCGTAGGGGTGGTCGGGCCCGGTCTTTTCGATCCAGCCGTTGAAGTCGTAGGTCTCGGCGCCGGCCGCGTGTGAGCCCCGGATCGCCAGAAACTGCGCGACGGCCGACGCCGAGAGCGCCCCCGGCGCCCCGTCGGCACGGCGCTGGTAACCAAACAGATAGTGCGCGCGCGAACCATAGAGGGCGATGACCACCTCGGCCGAGGCGGATTCGACCCCATCCACGCCGAGGCTCGCCCAAGCCCGCCAAAGCTGGATCTCCGACCCGTCCGTCAGAAACGGGGCGAACCATGCCTGGGGTGGAATGGTGACCTCCGCGTCGCGCGCGAAGTCCGCCATCCGCTCCAAGAAAGGGTCCACGGCGGCGGCGTCGAGGGGCTCCCACCCGCTATCCATGACGCGCGAGAGGGACTGGCGGAGCGTGCGCTTGAGGCGCGGGCTAAAGCCGTCGATCTGTTCGGAGTCCTTGGCCTCGAGGCCGAGAATTCGCGTCGCGGCGAGGTCCGTGCGGTCGATTTCGAGCGGGACCGACTGGGACCACTCGGAGGCCCGCTCCCGGGGCCAGCGCGGATGCAGTTCCATTCGGGCGAGACCCGCCACCATCTTGGAGGCGCCTTGGGCAAAGGTCGCGAGCTGGCGCATGCCCTTGTCGGGGTCGGCCCAGTCGATGAGGGGACCGTTCACGCAGTCGAGCTCGTCACCGTAGCCCAAAAGAATTCCACCCACGGGCTCGTCGGTGCTGAAAACGACCCACGCGCGCGCGCCGGTCGCCTCGGCGGCGCGGGCCCAGGTGAGCGTTTGGGCGAGGGGAGTGTCGGGGTCGCGCTTTCGCCGCTCGGCCGTGACCGCCGACCAGCGCCGCGCTTCGTCTCCGGTCAGGGCGGCGATGGGTTTGGCGATCCACATGGTCAGATGACGGCGAGGTGCGCCCAGAGAATCGCGATCAGGAGCCCGATCATGCAGAAGTATTGGATGATGAAGAAGGTGAACCGCACCGTCACCACGAGGTCGGACTTGGCCGAAATGGCGTGGGCCAGGCCTTGCACGATCCTCGAGGCGATGAAGATCACGCAGGCCCGCTCAAACAGGGGTTCGGCGCGCGCGACGATCTGGCCGATGAGCACGAGGGCCGCGAACGGCGCCAGGTTCTCGACCGCGTTGGCGTGCATCCGGTTGATTCGCTGGTACCACTCGGGGCCGTGCTCTTGGCCGCTCGGAAAACCCGACGCCCGCTTCTTACCGACGAGCACCCAGGTCGAGCGCGAGACGGCGACGATGCCCACGAGCCCCAAGGTCCATGCGACCATGGCGAGCAGGCACTCGATCTCCCTGAACGACACTCCCGACTGAACCGTCCATTTCATCTGTCCAGGCTATGCTACAGTGGACCGCAAGTGAACCCCACTCTGCTTCTGGCATGCGGCTCCCTCGTTCTGAGCAGCGCACCCCTGCTGGTCCGCGCGTCATCGGTGGGTCCCACCGCCACGGGCGCGTACCGCTGCCTTCTTGCCGTGCCGATGATCGCCCTTTGGCTTCTGGCGCGGCGGCAGAGCCTGCTTCCGGTTGGGGCGGGACGGCGCTACTGGACCTCGGTCATCGGCGCGGGGACCGTGTTCGCCTGTGACCTCGGGCTCTGGCACCGGGCCATCCACTTCGCCGGCCCGGGTCTCGCGACCGTTCTGGCCAACACGCAGGTGTTCTTCACGGGCGCGTTCGGAGTGCTCTTCTTTGGCGAGCGGGCGGGGCGTCGGTTCTGGCTTTCGACCTTGGGAGCCTTTGGTGGAATGGCGGCCTTGGTTTGGCGCGTGGGCGCCGCCCCCACCGTGGCCGAGGGCTCGCGGTACTGGGCGGGCGTGGGGATGGGGATCGTCGCGGCCTTTTGCTACTCGCTCTTCATCATTTTGCTCAGGCGATCGGCCGTGCCCGCGGGCTTT
>DATJFU010000071.1:0-3034 GCA_035495495.1 Bdellovibrionota bacterium | reverse complement strand
TTCCACGAGGAGTGCGCGGAGACCCTCTCACGCGACAGCTCGCTCATGGCGTGGTGGCCCGTGGCCTTTTTGCGGGCACTCGCCCAGGTCGAGCGTCCGGTGGAACTGGACCGGGTACCTCGGATCCTGCGCGAGCGATTTCCGTATCTCTCGGAGCTCGTCGAGCGCTCGCGTTCGCACCACACGACCACCCTGGGCCCCACCTGTCCCTACTACAAGCAGTGCCACTTCTTTGATAGCGCGCGCCGGGCCCATAACGCCGACGTCATCATCGCCAACCACGCCCTCGTGTTTCAGTGGCCACAGGGGTTGCCCAAGATCCGCAACCTCGTGCTCGACGAGGCCCATCACCTCGAGGAGCGCATCACCGAGGCCTTTACGGTGTCGGTGTCCGGTGAGGACATCTCCGAGCGGGCGCGGAGGTTGGGCCGCAAAAAGGCCGCGAGGTCAGCCACGAGCTCGGCCGGCGACGCCGAGACCATCGCGGCTCGGGTGGAGACCGTGTTTAAGGGCGACGCCGCGGCCCTCCTCCGCGAGGACGCGGAAAGCGTCCGGGCCAAGGTCGTGCAGGTCGAGACGGTTCTGGGCGTGGCCTTTGGCGCGGGTGGCGGCCGCGGCGGTGGCTTTTACCGGGCCGACACCCTGAGCCTGGATCCGCCGGGCGCCGCCATCGCCGAGGGCGTGCGTGACCGGGTCATCGATTCTTTGCGCGAACTCCGCGCGGCGGTGGATGGCGTCGCGACCCGGATGGAAGGCTGGCTCAAGGACATGGGCCAATCGGGCGACGGCGGCGAGGACGACCGGGCCGTGGACATCCTCAAGGGATACGCCGACGCGTTTGGCGCGAGCCGCGGCGCACTCGATCTCTTCTTGGACCGGGGAGGGCCCGATTATGTGCGGCTCTTGCACCGAAACGCCCGCGACGGCGCATGGCGCCTGGAGGTCACGCCCGTGGACGTCTCGGGCCTGGCCGCCCCCCTCTTTGAGGGCAAGCGCGCCCTGGTCCTGACTTCGGCCACGATGACGCCGGGGCAGTCCAATCCGTTTGTTTTGGAACGCGTCGGGCTCAAGGACAGCACCAAGATGGTGCAGCTCCCCTCGCCCTACCAGGTTGAGAAGCAGGCCCAGGCCTACATCACCCCCGATGCGCCCGAGCCGGGCACGCCCCAGCACCTCGATGCCCTGGTCGAGCTCACGGCCCGCGTCGCCCGCGCCCTGGGCGGCCGCACCCTTCTGCTCATGACCTCCAACGTCCGCCTGCGCGAGGCCTCGTCCCGGCTCCACGCCATGCTCAAGGATGACGGGATCCAGGTCTTTGACTCGGCCACCGAACAGCGTGCCGCCGAGGCCTTTGTCGCCTCCGACCGGGCCGTGCTCCTCGGGGGCGAGCGCTACGGAGAGGGCCTGGACATTCCCGGCCCCAAGCTCACCTGCGTGATCCTCGAAAAGATCCACGAGGGCATGACCCGCGGACACCTGGCCGAGGCGCGCAAGGCGCGGGCGCGGTCACCGATCTTTGAATACGACTTTCCGCTCCGGATGATCTGGCTCAAGCAGCGCGTGGGGCGCCTGATCCGCTCGCCCTCGGACAAGGGCGCGGTCATCATCTTTGATCCCCGCGTGGCCCGGTGGAGCCACACCTCGCGCAAGGTCGTCTTGAACGCCCTCGCGCCCATGCCGGTTTCGCTCGTCACGAGCGGAGACGCGGTCGCGCAGGTGGCCTCCAGATACGGTCATTGACCGAGGGGTTGGGTGGAATTCACCCATTTTGCCGGCGGGAGCGCTCTGATCCCCAAGGTTTGGGTGAAAATCACCCACCCTCAGTGCTGGACGCAGACTTGCTGGGAGGGATCCGTCGGCTCCTCACCGCAGGCGGCGAGGACCTTGTCCCTGAAGAACGTCTCGCGGTCCGTCGGGATCGCCACGCCATCCACCGTGCCGTCGCCCGCGTCGTCGCCCTTTACCTTTTGGCCGTAGCGGATGGCGTTGGAGAGCTCGTCCGTGTGGTCAAAGTACTTGATGGCCCCGTCGATCATCCCAAAGCGCACGCACAGCTCCTGGTGAGAAGACCCCAGGCTGTAGATGAGCCAGGCTGCCTTGACGCAAACGCGGATCGAGCTGTCTCCTAGGCGCGTGATCTCGCGCTCCTGCGGAGGGAGGAACTCGGCGTTGGGATAGAAGCCCTCTTTGGGCGCCGGCGCGCAGACGCGGCCCGAGAGTCCTTCTGACGGATGGTATCCCGGCGGACAGCTCTCCAGATGCGACACGCCATGAAACTCCTGGAGAAAGGTGTAGGTGGCGTCGTCCGCCGCCTGGATCGTCGCGGCCCGGAGGTAGGCCGTGATCGGCTCGATCTCGCGATCGTAGCGTTGGGTGCCCATCGCCTCCACCATGGTCCGGCAGGTGTCGTAGGGCATGGGCCCGAGGCCGCCGAGATCCGCCCATGCGGGGACGGCCGCAAACAGAGAAACCAGAACAAACGGAACCTGAAGACTTCCCTTCACACGCAACCTCCTTGAACTACGGACTCGAAAGATATCCTTCGCCCCAGGTCAATACGCCCTGGGCGGTTCCCTCGGGCGAGCCGGGGTCACAGAGCGGGCCGGTGATGGTGCGGATGTGGCGGGGAAAGAATTCCACCAGCCCCGTGTCCACTCCAAAGCCGCCCAAGGACGCCACCTCGGGCATGTCGAGCAGGCCCGCGTACGGAAATCCCATGGCGCTGTACGGAAACGATTCTTGGGAGGCCTTCTGCGCCGGGCAGGCCGGGTCGGCGTACTCGTCGGGCAGGGCCATGAGGTGACCCACTTCGTGGATCATCATCTGGCAGTACTCGCGCTCCCTGAACGGCTCGCAGATGTCGCCGCAGTTCTTGGCTCCGCCACCGACAAAGAAGGCCTGACACCGCTTGAGGCAGGTGTACCCCGGACCACCGTCGAGGGTGTATCCGTTGGGCAGCTTGACGGGGATGTCGATGCCGCCAAAGTAGTAGTTGCGCGAGTGCGAGCGCCCCGGCGTGTCGGTCACGCTGATC
>DATJFU010000070.1:0-5286 GCA_035495495.1 Bdellovibrionota bacterium | reverse complement strand
TGGGGTGCTTCATGGCGGGCTGCTGTTACGGCCGGCCCACCTCGATGCCTTGGGGGATCAAGTTCTACTCGGAGCTGGTCGAGCCTTCGATGCGGGGGATCTCGCTCCACCCCACGCAGCTCTACGAGTCGTTTTCGATGGCGGCGCTCACGGGGGCGCTCGTTTGGCTCCATGGTCGCAAGTCGTTTCACGGCCAGGTGATGCTGACCTACTTCATGACCTATCCGGTGATCCGCAGCATCATCGAGGTGTTCAGGGGCGATTCGGACCGTGGATTCTTGTTTGGCGGTATGATCTCGACCAGCCAGTTCATCTCGTTTGTAGTGCTCGTGACCGCCGGGGTGGTCGCGGCCAGGCGGATGAAGATGCTCAAGCGCAAAGCCGCTGCGGCGCAGGCCGAAAAAGGGGTGACCGCATGACTCAGATGGGTTGGTTTCTGGTCGGCGTGTTCTGCTTTGCCTTCATCTGGGGCGCCCTCCCGACCGAACGGTTTCGGGCCGTGAAATCGGTGGCCTGGCTGCTGCGGATTCTGAAGGGAGTGGTGCCCACGCTCGTGGCCGCGCCCTGGCTCGCCCATCTCTGGATGCCGAGCATCGGGTTGGACGACGCCTCCTTGAGCCCCGCCGCCGCGTGGTGGGTGATCCTGGCCGCGGTCCTGGGCGACGTGCTGATCAAGGGTTTCAGGGGCGCACGGGGCGACGGTGTCCTCCCGGCCCTGGGGGGGCTCCTCGTTCTCTCTCCTTTCGCCGCCCTGGGTGGTCTGGTCGGCGCGGCCCTGGGCTACGTCTCCGTCGCGCAAAATCGCCGCGTGGGCATCGCCACCCTCGCGGGGATCTTCATGGCCGTGGCCACGCACCTCGTGCTGTTCGCGGCCGGTCCGGAAATCTGGGTGGGCGCCATCTTGGTGATGGTCCTGCTCTACCGTCTCGAAGGTCTCCTGGACCGCTTGCTCCTGGAGAACGACGTTGCGGCGTCTTGAGCTCATCGCTCTTTCAGCGCTCTTGGTCTTAGGGGGATGCCGGGGATCGACCGGGGGGGCGCCTGAGGGCACCGCCCGGCCTCCCGCCTTTGGGGGCGTGACCCCCGATGGCGCTTTGATCGACGCCACGGGCGCCAAGATCGACATCTCGAGGGTCCCCACGCGCATCGTGACCCTGGCTCCGTCGCTTGGTGAGCTCGCGGCCGAGATCTTGGGCCCCGACCTGGGCGTGATTGCCGGGGTCAGCGAATACACCGATTTTCCGCCCGCGCTTTCGTCCAAGCCGAGCGTGGGGCCGTTTCACCGCATCAACGTCGAGCGCGTCGTGGCGTTGAAGCCCGACCTCGTGCTCGCGACCCTGGACGGCAATCCCCGCGACCGCGTGCTTCAGCTTCGTGAGCTGGGATTGCGGGTGATCGTGGTGGATACTTCGACCCTCGACTCGGTGGCCCGCTCGTTTCTCTGGGTGGGGCATGCTCTCGGAAGGACGCGCGAGGGCGAGGGTCTCGCTCGGCGGTTGACGGAAGGGCTCACCGCGCTCAAGGCGCGCGCGGCAGGGCGCGCGCACTCCGGGGTGCCGAGACCGACCGTGCTGCTGCAGCTCGATCGGCAACCGCTGGTGGCCGTCGGCGGCGACACGTTCTTGAACCAGGCACTCGAGGTCGTCGGGGCTCGTAACTCCTTGGAGGACCTGCGTACGCGGTATCCGCGGCCGGCCATCGAGGAGGTGATTCGCAGGGACCCGGACTGGATCGTCGTCTTGGCGATGGCGGGATCGCCGGACGCGGCGTTCGCGAAGATGGCTGAGGACTGGAAGGCGCTGAAGAACCTCAAGGCCGTTTCGCGGAGCCAGGTGCGCATCCTCAAGGCCGACGGGCTCGCGAGGCCCTCGGTGCGTCTGCTCGAGGGCTTGGCGCTTCTCGAGAAGCTGCTCTATGGGGGGCCCAAGTGAACGCGCGCGCGGCCTGGAGACTGGCGATCGTCGGGGCCTCGCTCGGGCTACTGGCCTTTTTGCTCTCCCTCAAGCTAGGTGCCGCCGGAAACTCGGATCCGCTCCTCGTCGTGCAGGTCCGCCTGCCGCGTGTTCTCCTCGCCGCGGCCGTGGGCGCGGGCCTAGCCGTCGCGGGCGCCGCGCTCCAGGCCCTCTTTGCCAACCCCCTCTGCGAACCCTACACGCTCGGGATCTCTTCTGGCTCCGCCCTCGGCGCCGTGCTCGGCGGTAGCTTGGGGATCGCCGCGGACTACGGCGGCGTCGGCCTCACGGCGTTCGCCGGCGCCCTTGTCTTCGCCGCCGTGCTTTATCTTCTGAGCCGCCGCGGCGGACTCCCCACCGCGTCGCTGCTCCTGGCCGGGGTGATGCTGGGATTTTTGGGTTCGAGCCTGGTCGCCCTCTACATGGCCCTCGCGGACTCGGCCGGCGTGCAGGGCGCGCTCTTCTGGCTCTTGGGCGACCTCTCGCGGGCGCGTCTCCGCGGCGCCGTCCTCACCTTGGGCGCCGTCGCCGTGCTGATCAACTCGCTCTGGGCGCGCTCGCGCCAGCTCGACGCGCTTTTGCTCGGAGAAGAAGACGCCCAGGCTCTCGGCGTCGACGTGCCCCGCGCGCGCCGGTCCGTGCTCGTATACACCTCCCTTCTGGTGGGGTTCTGTGTCGCCGCGGGTGGGATGATCGGCTTCGTGGGCCTCGTCGTTCCACACTTTGTCCGCAAGTTCGCCGGTTCGTTGCATCGAGGGCTCTTGCCCCTTGCCGCGCTCTGGGGCGCGGCGGTGCTCATGGCCGCCGACCTGGGAGCGCGGCTCGTGGCCAATCCCTACGAGCTGCCCGTGGGTGTCGTGACCGCGCTCTTTGGCGCGCCTCTGTTTCTCTGGGTGCTCGCCCGGGGAGGGCAGCGCTCGTGACCGACGGCAAGGTCCTTCTCGGCGTCTACGGTTTGAGCCATCGCTTTGGGTCGCACACGGCGCTCTCCGAGGTGTCGCTCGAGGTGCAGCCGGGCAAGGTTGTGGCCCTCATCGGCGCCAACGGCTGCGGCAAGTCGACTCTTCTCAAGCTGGCGTCGGGCGTGATCCGCCGCCAGGAGGGCGTGATCAAGATGGGCGCGAGCGAGATCCACGATCTCAAACCCGCCGAGCGCGCGGCTCGCGTGACCTACGTCGGGGCCGGCGTCCGCCCGGAGTTTCCGCTCACGGCGGCGCAGGCCGCGGGCCTGGGCGCCGTCGCGCGCGGTTTGGCCGATCCCGCGCGCGTGCAGTCCGCGATGGAGGCATGCGGATGCTGGGGCCTGCGCGACCGGCAGCTCTCGTCCCTCAGCGGCGGCGAACGCCAGCTCGTGACCCTGGCCCGCGCCCTCGTGCAAGGGGGACGGGTTCTGCTCCTCGATGAGTCGCTCTCCGGAATGGACCTGCATCACCAGGCTCGCGCGGGTGCGCTCATCCGCAGGCTCGCGCGGGAGGAGGGATATGGCGTCGTGCTCGTGGCCCATGACCTGAACCTCGCGTCCGAATGGGCCGACGAGGCCATCCTGCTCGCCGCCGGCAAGGTCGTGGCCTCGGGCCCATTGGCCCAGACTCTCACCGCCGAAAAGTTGGCGCAGCTCTATCCCGGCGCCGCGCTAACGGTTTCTGCCAGCCCCTCGTCGGGCGCGCCCAAGGTCTTTTTTGCCGGTTTGCGGTGACCCCCCACCCCCTCCATGATGGAGAGTGATGATCCGGTGGGGGCCTCTTCTCCTTATATTAGTGCCGCTGTGGGTTTGGGCGGGGCCCATCCCTGAGCCCGAGCCCGAGTGGACCTATTCGGGGGACCGCGGCCCCGAGCACTGGGGAGATCTCAAACCCGAGTGGGCCACCTGCAAGACGGGAGTGGCCCAGTCCCCCGTCGACCTCAAATGGGCCAAGCCGTCGCGGGGGCACACGCTCAAGTTCCACTACCGCCCCACGCGGTACCGCGTGGTGGACACGGGACGCACCGTGCAGGTCAAGTTCGACCCCGGCAACACCGCCGACGTCGACGGCGTCCCCTACCGGCTCGAACGGCTCGAGGTGCACTCCGAAAGCGAGCACACGTTCTCGGGCCAATCGCTGCCCCTCGAGATCCACCTGGTCCACCACAACGGCGCCGGCAAGACCGTGGTCGTGGCCATGCTCTACAAACCCGGCGGCCTCAACGGCCCTTTGCAGCAGGTGATCTCCGGGGCGCCCCCCAAGGTGGGCGAGGAGATGGACTGGGGTGGAATGTTGAACCCCGAGGCATTTCTGCCTTCCCAGCGCACGTTCTACGCCTACTCCGGCTCCCTCACGACGCCGCCATGCACCGAGGGCGTCTGGTGGAGCGTTTTCAACACTCCGCTGGAGGCTTCGCCGGACCAGATCGCGCGTTTCCAGAAACGTTACCTGGGAAATCACCGGCCCATCCAGGCCCTCCACGACCGTCGCCCCGCCAATTATTGATTTCTGAACATTCCGGGGGGAGGATCGTCCGGTGAAAAAACCTCTCGCCGTTCTTGTCGCCGTTCTCCTTTCGACCCCCACCTTTGCCGCCCCCAAGCTGACGGTCATGCTCGTGATCGACCAGTTCCGCGCCGACTACCTGCTTCGGTTTCAGAAGCGGTTCATGGCGGCCGGTGGCGCCGACGGCAAGGTCGGCGGCTTTAGGTTTCTGATGGAGAAGGGCGCGTACTACCCCGACGCCCAGTACGACATCATGCAGAGCATGACGGGCCCGGGTCACGCCACCGTGCTGTCGGGTTCGTATCCGTACCAGAACGGCATCGTCGGCAACGAGTGGTACGACCCCAAGACGGGGCAGATCGAGTACTGCGTGGAGGACCCGACCACGCCCACGGTGGGCGCCACGCCCAAGAGCACCCACATCGGGACTTCGCCCCGGAACTTCAACGGTTCGACCGTGGGCGATGAGATCAAGAACGCGGGCCACGCCTCAAAGGTGATCTCGATCGCCCTCAAGGACCGCGCGGCGATCCTCATGGGTGGTTACCGTGCGGATCTCGCGGTGTGGATGGACTTCGCCAGCTACCACTGGGTCTCGAGCAAGCACTACCTGCCCGACGGCAAACTGCCCGCCTGGATCGAGGACGAGAACAAGAAGGTCGCGGAGAGGTCGGGGAGCACCTATACCTGGAAGACCCTGGGCCCGGAGACCAGTCTGACCCAGCCCGATCCCTTCACCTTTGGCGACGAGTTCAAGAAGGCCTACGGCGTCAAGTTTCCCCACGAGGCAAAGGTGGGCAACCGCTCGAGCGCGGGCATGCCCATCGGGCTCGAAGAGACGCTGTCCATGGCCGAACGGGCCATCA
>DATJFU010000069.1:0-7307 GCA_035495495.1 Bdellovibrionota bacterium | reverse complement strand
ATTCGCGCGTTCCACCACCTGTCATCCCAGAGCTCGGCGGGCGGATTGGCCAGCACGGTCACCGCCGGCATCTCCGAGGCCCTCGTGGCGACGGCCTTTGGGATCCTCGTCGCGATCCCCGCGGTCGTGGCCTTTAACCTCTACCAGCGCCGCGTGCGGGCCGCCCTCACCGAGGCCGAGGCCTTGCGCAGCCACCTGACGGCCCACCTCCTGGGTGCAAAGACCAAGTAATGGCCGGCCCAGCCAACCAGGAAGACGACATCATCTCGGGGATCAACGTCACGCCCCTCGTGGACGTGATGCTCGTGCTGCTCGTGATCTTCATGATCACGGCGCCCGCGATCTACCAGACGTCCATCCAGGTCGAGCTTCCGAGCGCCAAGACGGGCCAGCAGAGCGCGAGCTCACCCCTGCAGATCTCCGTGAGCAAAGAGGGTGAGTTCTTCGTAGAGAAAGAACGCGTCTCGATGGACCAGATCAAAGAGCGGGTCAAAGCCGCGGTGGCCAAAGCCCCCGACGCCACCGCCATCATCCAGGCCGACCGGGCGACCTCCCACGGCACCGTGGTGGAACTCATGGACGCCCTCCGCGACGCGGGCCTCTACAGGTTCGCCTTGAGCGTCCAGAGCAAGCAGTAGGTCAGGTTAACCTCCTTTCTCGAATGTCTTTCCGGACAGGTTGTCCGGAATCGGCAGGATTTGGCTCGGAACAGGCCCCGATTCGGACATCCTGTCCGGAAAATGGCTGCAGCATCCGCTCATCACCGACGATGAGATCGATCGCCCGGAGCCGCTCGGCGGTAATCCCGTTCTGGACCCAGTCATGGATGGTGGAACTGGCCACGTACAGTCTTCGGGCAAGGCGCCGTACGGAAAGTCCCGATCGGAGCGCCCCATAGGCTCCAAGGAGCCGGCGTGCCGGAAGTGAAAAATCCTCAAAGGCCCAAAGCTCCCTTCCCGCCAAGGCGACCGCTCGAGCCGCCCAGCTCAGAGGAACATCGTGGGTTCTCGGATCGAAGAGAGCTGTCCCCTCCACACGAACGGTTGGATCGCCAGAGACATACCGGTGGATCCGTCTCGCGATCTCGTCCTGCGGCCAGCCCAGGAGACCGCCCCATTTCAGGCGGTCGGGCCAAGAATTGAAGGTCGCGCCGATCCAATCCCGATGCGTGGACCACTCCCAGGTGAGAGGGTCCTTGCAGAGACCCGCGCGGCACGGGTTGAGATGCACATACCGGATCTGTCGCGCCAGGTGCTTCAAGTCCGGGATCACCTGGGGAGCGGGGATGGGCTGAAATCGAGCGGGCCCCAGCCGGCCGCGGCGCCCGAGGGCACCCAAGGTCGCACCAAGGACGCGTGGAACGGCACCAGGCTCACCCTCCGCAATGAGGTGGATGTGGTTGGGCATCACCATGCATGCGATGGCCGACGGAAAGGCGCGATTGAGTCCCAGCCATAACGTCCGCGCTTTGGACCGCTCACGGAAGGGATTACCGTATTCCACCCTGCCGACCGCGTGAAACAGCTTCATTCCACCCGGTCAATGCCAGGTCCGTGCCGTTACGTCCGGCCGGCTCATCTTGGCGTGGAGTTTCGGACAAGGCGTGCGGTTTCGCCCGCCTTTCCACCGGAAACGGGTGAGAACCGGACAGTGTGTCCGCCACCACAAACCAGATGTCGTCAGCGCGCCCAGCGCCGCACCCTGAACGCCCACTTCACGTGGCCCCGCTTGAGGAGCGCCTCGGAAAGGGGTCGCGCGACCAGCGCCCCGAAAATACGAAGCATCCCGTACCCGGCGCCCAACAAGACCAGGATTCGGGCCACGGTAAGCCACGGCTCAGCGAGCATCATGCACTCACCGCCGCGCCGAGTGCGAAGGGCGCTTGCCGTAGGTCCAAAGTGCCAACACGAAGATCAGGATGAGGATCTGCGAGGCCAGGGTCTCCCATGTGGGGTAGAGGCCGACCAGATCCGCGTGGAAGGGCATCGCCGAGTTCGTCACCGTGAGGAGACCCGTTTCCTGGAGGGAATGAAGGCCCTTGCCGGTCAGCACCACCGCCAACCCCGCCATCACTACCGCCGAACCCTCAAAGAGTCGGCGGATCGGCAGCGTCGCGCTGTAGCGCAGGATGGCCCATGCCAGGCCGATCACGAGGGCCAAGGATCCGAACACGCCCACGGCCATGGCGATCTTGGCGTCGCCCCCGCCCTCGAGCCAGATGGCTCGGAGAAAGAGCACGGTCTCAAAGGCTTCGCGGAAAACGGCCACGAACGAGATGGAGGCCAGGCCCCAGAGGTTGCGGCCCTCCAGAGCCTTCTGAACCTTGCCGTGGATGAACTTCTTCCATCGTCCGATCTCGGTCTGGCTGTGAAGCCAGAAGCCCACCACCAGAAGCACCGCCACCGCGAAAAGGGAGGTGACGCCTTCGAGAGTCTCGCGCTGGGCCCCGCTGATGCCCATGAGCCACCCCGAAAAGAACCAGGCCACTGCCCCAAGCGCCAGGGCCGAAATCCAGCCCCCGTGGACCCAAAGCGCCGCCCGCGGCACGTTCGCCGCCCGGATTACGCCCAGCAAGGCGATCACGACAAGCACCGCCTCGAAACCCTCGCGCAACAGAATGGCGGCAGCGGCCAAGAATGCGATCCACGGCGACATCTCGCCCGCGTTCAGGAGGGCCTCGGCTTTGGCGATCTGCTGAAGCGCCAGGGTAATGGCGGCCCGGACTTCTGCCGGGGGCTTGCCGGCTTCGATGGCCCCGCGGACGGCGGCCATCTTCTCTTCCAGCTCGGTGACCGCACCGGGGTCGCTTGCCCTGAGCCTCGGTTCAACCGGCTCGATGCCCTCGAGGTAGGCCTTGAGGGCACGGGTCTTGGCTTCCTCGCGGTCGCCCGCCAGATATGCCGTGATCGAGCTGTCCAGCAGCCCGCGCGCGGTACCCAATGAGCCCCCGTCCGAATCATCGTCCGAATGCGTGCGGAGCAGGGCCAGCACCTTGTTCCGGTCGTCATCCGAGCGGCCGCTCAACCCATCCTTCAGGGTCCGGTCCGAGGAGGTGGCTACGCGATCCAATCCGGCCGTGTCCCAGGCAAAGGGCGGCCGCGCTCCTGCGCCCCGGGAGGAATCGTGCCTGAGGGCCACCACGTAAAACGCCACGTCCCAAGCCTCACCGTCCGAAAGCGCATGAAAGGGAGGCATCCCCGTGCCGGGCACGCCGATGCGGACGGTGTTGAAGGCCTGAAACGGCGAGACCTCGTCCATGTGACTGTCCTGAAAGTTGGCCGGGTGCGGATCGAGGGACTTGCCCGCGGGGCCGTCGCCCGCGCCCCGCTCACCATGGCAGGATGCGCAGTTCTCCGCGAAGATCCGGGCGCCGCGCTTGAGGCTGGGCCAGCGCGCGGGCGCGATCTCGAGGTGCGTCACCCGAATCACCCGTGCCTGGATCTGCCGGGCCAGCGACGCCACGTTCGCGGCCTCGGCCTTGGCCTGAATCAAACCGTTGAGATTCTTGAGGGACCGCTGGATCCCCCCGTCGCCGCTGAGCTCCGGAATCCGCTCGCCCGCCTCCATCGCCGAAGCGCTGAATTCCAACTGCTCATGGTACTCGGACTGACTGAGGATCTTGCCGTGAGCCACGGCACCTCCGTAATCCTTGGCCAGGTAGTCGAGCAGGTGAACCAAGAAGCGGGGGGATCGCTCCTGGGGCCGAGGGCCCTCGGCTTGGGCGCAAATCGAAATCATGGCTAAGCAAATCAGGGACAGGATCGGGGTGCGCATGGCGATGTCTCTCATTTCATCAGGTCCTCGACGTGCTCGATGCCCTCGGCCAGCAGGCGATCGATGTGGTCGTCGTCGAGTGAGTAGTACGAGGCGCGGCCTTCGCGGCGATACCGCACCAGCTTGAGGTTGCGCAGCGTGCGCAGGTGGTGGCTCACGGCGGGCTGACTCATCTCGAGGAGCTCGGCCACGCTGCCCACGGTCAGCTCACCGTGCGAGAGCGCCCACACGATCTGGATGCGCGAGGTGTCTCCGAGGGCCTGAAAGGTCTCGGCGAGCATCAGAAATTTCTTACGCGAGCTGAATTCGCCCTGCAGCTTGCGGCGGACGGTGTCGACGGGATGCATGCGACTCATAAATACCTGCTTATATATTCATGAATCGACTGTCAACGCTGTGGCTTTTTCTAACGAGTCCCGCGAAACCCGCCCGGCGTCATTTGTCAGGCTCCCGACGGCTCGGTAACCTTTGCCTAACAACCGACGTTTTGTGGCCCCACGGAAAAGGAGTTCCAGATGCGAGCCGTCCACGTTGCTTTACCCCTCATTTTTACAGCGTTTTTCACCACGGCCTCGGCTGCGCCTCCGGGCGCGCGTCTGATCGAGACCGGCCCGGGCCAGGCCCGTTGGATGGGCCAAGAAGAGATCCGGGCCCTTTCGGCCGCCCGCCACGCCGAGGGCTCCTGCCCCGGATTCATGGACATCACCGACTATCAGGCGCCGCTCAAAGTGGGACCGGTGATCGTCCCCTTTGAGGCCTTCGCGGGCCCCACCCAGGGGCAGACGGTCGAACCCCTCCTGGCCGAAATCTCGGCCGATCGGATCCACGCCACGATTCAAGACCTCTCGTCGTTCTCGACCCGGCACTACTCGACCGACCTCGGCCTCAAGGCGGCCACCCTGATCCGCGACCGCTTTGTCGAGTACGCCGGCCACCGCGACGACATCACGGTGACCTTCTTCAACCACTCGTGGAAGCAGCCGTCCGTCATCGCCCGCATCCCGGGCCGCGGACCGCACGCCAGTGAAATCGTCGTCATCGGCGGCCACGAGGACTCGATCAACCACCAGTCGTGGAACTCGGATCCCGACGCCAAGGCCCCGGGCGCCGACGACAACGCGTCGGGCACGGCCACGGTGCTCGAGATCTTCAGGGTGCTCGCCCAGTCGGACTACCGCCCCGACCGCACGCTCGAGTTCATGACCTACGCGGCCGAAGAAGTGGGTCTCTGGGGCTCGCAGGCCATCTCGCGCCAATACCGCCAGCAGAACGCGCAGGTGGTCGGGGTCATGCAGTTCGACATGGACATGTTCCCCAACGAACAGCAGCAGATGACGTTCATCACCGACAACGTGAGCCCAGATCTCACCAAGTTCACCGAGCAGCTGGTGGACACGTACGTGAAGTCGCCCTGGACCGAGGACAAGTGCGGCTACGGCTGCTCGGACCACGCCTCATGGACCAAGGCGGGTTACGCTTCGGTCATGCCATTTGAGGCGCCCATGGAGGAGATGAACCACAACCTCCATACGCCCCAGGACACCCTCGACATCCTGAACCAGACCCATGGCGCCAAGTTCGCGCGCCTGGGTGTCGCGTTCGCGGTCGAGCTCGGAACTATTCAACCCTGAAATGCACGTTAGTGAGGGGGTGGAGGACCGTCCGGTCCTCCGCCGCCCAACCGCCCCCGTTCGTCATCGCTTCGATCAACGACCCAAGCGCTTGGGGCTCTAGAGCCAGAGTGGCGACCCACTCCTCGGGTTCGGGGTGGGCCAGGAGCAGGCGCGTGCCCTCGGGGCGGAGCTTGAAGTAGAGGCGCCAAAAGCCGTCGGAACCCGAGGCCATCGAGACCGAGACCTCTCCCCCCTCCTCGAGTTCCCGCAGGCGGTCCGCCAGGTCCAGCGTCCCCGGGCCGTGAGAAAGGACCAGTTCCACACCCAGACGGTGTTCGGTGACTCGATAGCTCAGTTCAGGCCTGGCCATGGGGCCCACCCTACACTAGGATGACGACCATGTCGCGCGAGCCAAAAACCCCGGGCGGGAGCCGTCGCCGGTGGATCATCGGATCACTCATCGTCCTTCTGGCCTTCTTTGCCCTGGGCATCGCGGGCGCCTGGTACGCGTCCAAGAGGCTGTCGCCTCTCATGGAAGTCGAGGACAACGGCACGCACGTCAGGTTCCTGGGCGGCCTGATCGACATCGACTCCGGCCACGGCAAGGTCACCTTCGCCGGCAAGGAGTTCAAGCCCAAGGACGGCGGCTTCAACCTGAGCTTCTCCACGGGCGACCTCATGGCCGTCGACGGGACGCTCGAGGCCAAGGACCTCAAGGAGTTCAGCCTCGACGCCGACCGCGGCCGCATGGAGTTCAAGGCGGGCGATCCGGGCGTGCTCCGCTACCGCTGCCGCATCCGCAAGGAGCCCGGCGGCTCCAAGCCCAGTCTGGGCGAATCCGAGTTCAAGCACGCTCCGGGTGGAAAGTGGTCGCTCGATCTCCGCACCACCGGCGCCGAAGCCTGCACCTTTGAGGTTCCCTCCGGCGTCGCGCTGCGGTCCCAGGTCATCGAGGGCGAGCTGATCTTCAAAGGCGTCGCCCAGGACGTCAAAGGCACGCTCAAGCGGGGGCGCCTCGTCTTCGCGCCCAAGGACCTCGCCGATTACCGCCTCGACGCCCACATTCAGCAGGGGATCATGAACCTCACGCAAAAGGAGATCCACTTTCACCCGCCCCACCACGCGGAGCTCACGGTGGAACAGGGGATGATCACGCAATGAAGGCGGCCCTGACGGCTAAGATGAGTCCGGCCACGGCGCGCGCGGTGCTGCGCTGGCTCTACATCCTTTGCGGGCTCATCCTGGGCATCGTGACGGTGGGTGGAATCACCCGCCTCACCCAATCCGGACTCTCCATGGTGGACTGGCGGCTCTTCATGGACATGCTGCCGCCGCTCACCCACGACGACTGGCTCCGCACGTTCGCCAAGTACCAGCAGTATCCGCAGTACCTCAAAGAGAACGCCGGGATGACGCTGGAGCAGTTCAAATTCATCTTCTTCTGGGAATACATCCACCGCATGTACGGCCGGGTGATCGGGCTGTTCTACATGTTTCCGCTCATCTACTGGGCGGTCCGGCGTGAGCTCAACCGTCCCCTGGGCCTCCGGCTCGCGGGCGGATTCGGGTTCGTGTGCCTGCAGGGCTTCGTGGGCTGGTTCATGGTCAAGAGCGGTCTCGTCAATGAGCCTCGCGTGAGCCATTTTCGGCTCGCGACCCATCTGGGTTTGGCGCTCGCGCTCCTCGCGTATCACGCATGGCTGGCACTCGACCTGCGTGAGGCACTCGGGCTCGCAAAAGCCCCCAAGAAAAAGACCCTGTGGACCGCCGATCTCCTCTGGATCGGCCGGATCCTTCTCGCCGTCGTCTGCCTACAGATTCTCTGGGGCGCGTTCACTGCGGGCCTCCGCGCCGGGTGGGGATACAACACGTTTCCCACCATGGACGGACAATGGATCCCCGATGCCATCGGGCGCGAGG
>DATJFU010000068.1:0-5193 GCA_035495495.1 Bdellovibrionota bacterium | reverse complement strand
GCGAGCACGGCAACCTTCTCAGCGAGCGCCATGAAGGCTTTGGCCGAGGCGCTGTCCGGATGTTTGACCACCACGGGCCTGCCGAGGTCGCCGCCTTCGCGCACGGCCACCTCGATCGGCACCTGTGCCAGGAGCTCGGAGTTGAACTTGGTCTTGAGGATTTCGCCGCCGCCTTCGCCAAAAATCGCGTACTTCTCTCCGTGCTTGCAGATGAAGTAGCTCATGTTCTCGACGACGCCGAGGATCGGCACCTTGACCTGATTCCACATCTTCCACGCCTTGCGCACGTCCTGCATGGCCACCTCCTGGGGGGTGCTCACCATGACGGCGCCGGTGATGGGCAGAAGCTGCGAAAGGGAGATCTGCACGTCGCCCGTCCCGGGCGGAAAGTCGATGACCAGGTACTCGATGTCACCCCAGTTCACGTTGCGCGAGAACTGGGTGAGAAGGTTGTGCAGCATTGGACCGCGCCAGATCACCGGCTGGTCGGGCTCGATCAGAAAGCCCATCGACATGACCTTCACGCCATGACTCGACGGCGGGATAAAGACCTCCGCGCCGGACGCGTTCTTCTCGATCTTGGGTTCTTCTGTGACGCCCATCATGATGGGCATGTTCGGGCCCATGACGTCGGCGTCCATGAGACCCACCTTCTTGCCTTGCAGGGCCAGGGCGCAGGCCAGGTTGGCCGAAACGGTGCTCTTGCCGACTCCGCCCTTACCACTCGATACGGCGATGACTTTATAGGTTCCCATGGGGGAACCCACTATCATTTGTCGGATTCTTGCGCCAGGATCTCGCGGACTTCGAACTCGCATCCCCCGCAGCCCGTCGAGCACCGAGTCTTGGCTTGGAGCTCTTCAAAAGTGCGGGCCCCGGCCCGGATCTCGGCCACGAGCCGAGAGCACGGCACATTGTGGCAGAAGCACACGGTCCGTTCGGGATCAGGGGTAGGGGCCCCTTGCCTTTCCGAGGGAGCGGCTTCTACTTCGTCCTTTTTCTGTGGCTCGCCCATTTCGTCCTCAGAGGGGAATGTTCACCGCCGCGCGGACCATGAACCGCCGGTTGGGCTCCTGAAATGCCGTCGTACTGAGCTCCTCGGCGTAGGACATGGCCTGCACCTGGACGAGCCAGAGGTTCACCCCGACCCCGTAGGTCAGATAGACCTGGTGGAGACCCGCGTAAATACTGAACCCCGGAAACCGCAGCTCCATCCCCAGGTGGTTTTTGAGCCGCCAGTCAAAGTTCTGAAACAGATCCGAGTAATCGTAAGCCGCGATCACCTTTGCGGAGCCCATGTCGTACTCGGCGTCGGCTCCGATGGTCCACGAGCCCCTCACGTCCTCGGCGACCCCGCCGAAGTTGGTTCCACCCAAGTCCGTGTAGGTGGTGGCCAAGCGGTAAGTGAGCTTGCGATTGACCCTCTTGACGTAGAGGGCACCCAAGTCGACTCCCAGGCCGAACTCGGTGTTGCCCGTGATCTGGTGGAGGCCGGCGATGCCCGAGGCGGAGGCCGCGATGACCGTGGCGGTCGGCAGGCGGTAGTACCCTCCCCTGCGGAACATGCCTTTGACCGAGGCCCCGATGTAGAACTCGCCGTTGGAACGGCGTCCCCTCCGCCGCTGAAACGGAAACGAGACCGCGGCCTGGAGACCGTAGGTGAGCTGGTCCCCCAGGGTCACCTGGGGCAGGGCCTGGTTCTTGGCGTAGAACGCCGCCTGGTCGTCGACCAGAAGTCCAAAACCGAATCCCGGCGCCACGATCGACGGCGTCGTCTGGGCCCGGGCGTAAAGGTTGCGGCCCAGGAGCTGGTTGATGGACGAGGGGGTGAAGTTACCGGTCAGCTGCATGAGCGCCGGATAATCAGTGATCATGTTGCCGGCCGCGTCCACGTCGGCCAGGCCGGGATAGAACTTCATCTTGTCGACCATGCCGAGAGCCGCTGGGTTGACCCAAAGGGCGGTCGTCTCGTCCGCGAGCGAGATCCCCGCGCCCCCCATGGCCTGGATCAAGGTCGAGCGGTACAGGTGGTGGAGTTCCGCGCGGGCGGGCGCCGCCAGGAAGAGAATCAATAGCGCGCAGGCCCTCAAGGGATCACGGACCATCTTGCCACCCCAGGAGGTTGCCGTCGTTTGCGAAGCGCACGACTCCGGCCGCCGCGCAGCGGACGCGGAGGTCCCCTACGCAGGTCTGCCGGGCGCGGATCCAGTTGGGGCAGGGCGAACAGTCCAGAAAGGTGCACATTCCGTCCGCGGCCACGGGGTTGCCGAGAGTATCCAGGCCCCTGCACCCCTTGTCGCACGCGTCATCGATGCCGGCCGAGAAGATGGCGGATGCCGCCTGAAGCGCCGAGGCCGAGCCCGAGGGAAACAAGGTGCTCGCCTGATTCACAGAATCAAAGAAGCTCACGACCGACGCGGCGTATGCGCAGCCCACGTCGTCCATGCCCGCTTGGGTGCTCCAGGGCAGCGCCTGCATCTTTTTGTACGACGGCGCGGGAGCGCCGTACCGGTTCTGGGTGGCGCCCATGATCGAGGTCGTCACCATGATCATGTACTCGTTGGCGTCATCGGTTCGTGCGATCGCTCTGAGCGCGCCTGGATTGAACTTGTCCCACGTGGTTTCCTCCGAGACCGGCACGCCCACCCCGGGCTCGATTCCGGCCAGCAACGCATCGTATGAGAGCCACGCCGCCTCGAGCTTGTTGTCCTGGGTCAGCGTGGACGGAAAAATCCGCGTGCTGAACAGCCAAAACGCGTTGCCGACCAGGTTTCCGGTCTGGAACTCGGTGAGCATGTTCGCGTAGTTGATGCCGGCGGCGCACCCGTGGGCCGAGGCGCGCACCATCCGGACCTCGTTGTCCGTGTCGGCGCTGTTGTAGAGAGGGTCGATCAGGGTGACGGCCGTAGTGCAGTCCCCTTGGGTCAGGGCCCGGTTCACCGCGTCCAGGGTGCCCCGCTTGTCCAAAGGGCTCTCCGTGCAACCGGGGAGGATGGGCAGCACCGTAAGCAGGGCCGCCAAGGTCCTAGGCCTTGTTTTCCCCCGAATCACGGCTTTGAAGAAACCGGACAATCCGCGCGCATCCTTCCTGGAGCGACCGTTCATCGGTGGCGTAACTGATCCTGAGCGATGCCTCTTCTCCAAACGGAGTTCCGGGCACCGCGGCCACCCCCGCCTCCTTGAGCAAAGCCTCGGCTAGACCCACCGAGTCCTCACCAGGACGCAGGTACGCCCGAACCCCTAAAAACGCATAAAAGGCGCCGAGGGGCCGGCATATCTCCATTTTGCCGCACTTGGAGAGGGCCTCCAAGACCAGGTCCCGGCGTCTACGGTAAGTGGCCTCATTTGCTAGGAAATAACTTTCCGGCAGATCCAGCCCCGCGCAGGCCGCCCACTGGGCCACCGAACAGATTCCTGACGTGCTCTGTCCCTGGATGTCCTCGAGCTTCTTGGTGAGCGCCTGGGGAGCCACGGACCATCCGATGCGCCAGCCGGTCATTGCCGCGCTCTTCGACATGCCGTTGACGGTCATCGTCCGGTCCTGGAGCTCGGGAGCGGCCGAGAGAAACGAGCAAAACGGCACCCGGTCCAGGGCGATGCGGTCGTAGATCTCGTCGCTCACGACCCAGACCTGCGAACCGTGCGGGTGCCGGGTCAGCACCTCGGCCAAAGCGCGGAACTGCTCGCGCGTATACATGGCGCCCGTGGGGTTGCTGGGCGAGTTGAGAACCAAGACCCGGGTCTTGGCTGTCAGCGCGGCCTCGAGCTGCTCCGGTGACATGACGTAGCCGTCTGCGAGCCGGGTCTTTACGATCTTTGGAACTCCGGCGGCGAACCGGGCCATCTCCGGGTAGCTCAGCCAGTAGGGCGCGGGGATGACGACCTCGTCGCCAGGATTCAACACCGCCTGAAAGAAGTTGAAGATAGCCTGCTTTCCACCGTTGGTCACCACCACGTCCGTGGCTTTCCAGGGGCGGCGAGACGCGGCCTCGGGCTGCTGCAGGTTGGTCTTGCGGGCCACGCGCTCGCGGAGCTCGGGGATGCCCGGCACCGGCGTGTAGCGGTTCTTGCCGGCGCCCGCCGCCGCCTCCTGCCCGGCGCGGATGATGGACTCGTGGAGCGCGAAGTCGGGCTCACCCGCCGTGAGGTTGACGACGTCCGCCCCCTCGGCTTTGAGCCGTTTCACGAGGGCGTTGAGGCCCAAGGTGACGCTCTCCTGGAGCTCGAGGGCGCGATTCGAAAGCCGGGGGCTTTGGGCGGCGCTCACTTCGCGGCCCCCCCGGCGAACTTGGCCTTGAGGCGTTCGACCACCAGCGGTGGAACGTAGGGAGAAATGTCCCCCCCGTACAGGTAGAGCTCTTTGATCATCGTGGAACTCACAAAGTAGTAGTTCTGGGAAGTCATCATGAAGACCGTCTCCACCTCGGGATTCAGCTTCTTGTTCATGGACGCCATCATGAACTCGTACTCAAAGTCGCTCGCGGCGCGGAGCCCCCGGACGACGGCGCCGATCTTGTGGTTTCTGGCGTAATCCATGATCAGGCCGGTGGTCTGGTCCACCTTGACTCCTGGCCGGTCGGCCACGACGTCGCGGATGAGCGCGACGCGTTCTTCAGTAGTGAAGAGGGCGTTCTTGCGCCCGCTCCCCGCCACCACGACGGTGACCTCCGAGCAGATCTGGAGCGCTCGGTCCAGAATGTCCAGATGGCCTACGGTGATGGGGTCGAAGGATCCGGGATAGATGGCTCGGAGCATGAAGTCCCTCGCGCGTAGAATGTCGACCAGCTTTCACCATAATTTTTCTCGCGGACTTTGACAAGAAAAGGCGTCGAATCCGGGAGTTTTCGCAACTCGCCCGATCGGCTTTTGCCCTCCTTCGCGCTCCATTCCAGACAGAAACGCCCGTCCTCGGCCAGGAGCCTCTCCCAGGGCGCCTCGGCCAGCAGCCGTTCCTCCCAAAGCTCCCGATATGGCGGATCGGCAAACACCAGGTCGTAGGGCCCCCGATCCGCCGCCGCCGCGAAGGCCCGCGGAATGGGCTCGGCGATGATCTGGATGCGGTCCTCGACTCCAAGCTCCCGGGCGTTGCGTTGGATGGCCTTGATGGCCGGCCCGCCGTTTTCGACGAAGCACACCATCCGTGCGCCCCGCGACAGGGCCTCAAAGCCCAGGGATCCCGAGCCGGCAAAAAGA
>DATJFU010000067.1:0-3151 GCA_035495495.1 Bdellovibrionota bacterium | reverse complement strand
TCTCCACCACTCAGATCTATACGCACGTCGAGCCCGAGCACCTGCGCCAGACCCACCGAAAGTTCCACCCCCGGGGGGAATGAGGTAAGACTGGTCCCCGGTGCGCGACTTTCACGAAAATCTGCAGATGTTGGCCATCAGCTTCATGCCGCTGATGATTGCCATGATCTTTCACGAGTACGCCCACGGACTCATGGCCAAGCGCTGGGGCGACAAGACCGCCGAGGAGCGGGGGCGCCTCACGTTGAACCCGCTCCCCCATGTGGACGTGTTGGGCACGTTCATCCTGCCCATCGGGATGATGCTCTTTAGCCCGGGGATGGTGTTTGGCTGGGCCAAGCCGGTGCCCATCGATCCCCGGCGGTTCAAGAAGTACCGGGCCGGGCTCTTCTGGGTCTCGGCGGCGGGCCCGCTCATGAACTTCTCCCTGGCGGTGGTCTCGGCGCTTCTCTTCGCCGCCCTCGCGCGGATCCTGCCCGTCACGTTCTCGCTCCGTGAGCCCCTCGTGGCCATGGCCGAGTACTCGGTGGGCATCAATCTGGTCCTGGGGCTCTTTAATCTGCTGCCCATTCCGCCGCTGGACGGCAGCAAGATCATCGAAAGCTTTCTCTCGCTCAAGGCCACCGCGGCCTACGAGCGGCTGTCGCGGTACAGCTTGGGGATCATCCTGATTCTGGCGTACACGGGGGCCATGCGGGTACTCTTGGTACCGGTGGAATTCGTGGCGACTTTTCTCCTGAGCACGGCGGGCCAACTCTTTGGAGTGACGGTGGTGGGCGGATGAAGGACGTGATGCTTTCGGCGATCCAGCCGACCAACCAGATCACCCTCGGCAACTACCTGGGGGCCATCAAGAACTGGGTCAAATACCAGAGCGACTACGACTCGATCTTTTTCGTGGTGGATCTGCATTCGATCACCGTCCGCCAGGATCCCAAGGAGCTCAGGGAGGCCACCTACCGGGGCCTGGCCACGTACATCGCGGCGGGCCTGGACCCCGACAAATGCCTGCTTTTTGCCCAATCCCATGTGCCCGCCCACGCGGAGCTCGGCTGGGTGCTGAACTGCTTCACGTACATGGGCGAGCTCAACCGCATGACCCAGTACAAGGACAAGAGCGCCAAGCAGGGGGCCAACATCCCGGTGGGACTGTTTGGCTACCCGGTGCTGATGGCGGCCGACATCCTTTTGTACGGCGCAAAGAAGATCCCCGTGGGCGACGACCAGAAACAGCACGTCGAGCTCACCCGCGACATCGCGATCCGCATGAACAACGTTTACGGTGACCTGTTCACGGTGCCTGAGCCCATGATTCCACCCGTGGGCGCGCGGATCATGGACCTGCAGAACCCGACGGCCAAGATGAGCAAGTCGGCCGAGAACGACAACGGCACGGTCTTCATGTTCGACACGGACAAGGACATCGAGAAGAAGATCAAACGCGCCGTGACCGACTCGGGGACCGAGATCGCCTTCTCGGATGACAAGCCGGGAGTAAAGAACCTGCTGTCGATCCAGTCAGCGATCACGGGCCGCGCGACGCGGGACCTGGTCGAGGGCTACGTCGGCAAGCAGTACGGGCACCTCAAAGTCGAGACGGCCGAGATCGTGGTGAACGCTCTCCGGCCCATCCGCGAGGAGGCGCAGCGCCTGCTCAGCGACCGGGGAGAGCTCGACCGCATCCTCGCCCTCGGGGCCGCCAAGGCGCGCGAGCGCGCCGCCCCCACCCTGAAGCGGGTGTACGAGGCCGTGGGATTCTTGCCGGCCATCAAGAGCTAGATAGTTCTGGAACGAGGTGGGCTTTTCAGCCAGCAAGGGCGCAATCGGGCCCTTTACGGGGCCCCATGCGCCCTGCTGGTGTGAATCCTGGTTAGCTGAAGCGCCGATCCCCACTCTGAAACCACCCCAGCAGGAGCGCGGGGCGTCCTAAAACGCCCAGGCGCTCCCTGCTGGTTGACAATTTTTTTATATCTGCCGAAATCAATTGATACCCCGACGCCCTAAGGCGCCGGCGAGTAAGGACCGAGCCCATCCGGAAGCGTGTCGTGGAACAGGCCGTAGTCGACCTGGATGCGGCCATCCGGCCGGTCCGTGAGCACGTCCACAAAGCGGTGCCCCACCCTCAGGTGATCCGGCTGGTAGACGTGGCGGGCATAGACCTGCTGGCTGTAGTTGACGTCATGGCCCGTGAGAATCGCCGAGATGGCGAGCACATGGCCACCTGGGTCCTTCCAGTCCACGCCCTTGAGCGGACTCTCGTCGTCGATGAGGTGGATGATGACCCAGCTCATCCTGAAGAAGGGGGTATGGTCCCGCACGAGCTTGAGGTCGTGAACCCGCCTGAGGTGCTGGCCCTCGGGGGACATCTCTTCTTTGAGGGCGGTCACCATGATCGAAGCGTCCACGATATCGGTTCGGCGCGCGTTGCCAGCGCGGAACATGAGGGCCGGCTGGCCATGAAAACGCGTGATCACCGCCACGTTGCTGAAGAGGACTTTGGCGCGGGGCTTTGAGATCCGGGCAAACATCAAACCCGTGAACAAGGCCGTCATAAAGACGCTGGTCGCGGCCTCGACGGTAACGATCAGATTGCCCGCGCCGTGACCCGGAGTCATGGCCCCGTAGCCGATGGTCGAAAACGTCTGCACCGCGAAGGCAAAGGCGTCCTCAAAATTTCCGGGCCGCGCATGTTCCACCGACCCCGGAAACCAGAGGTAGACAAAGGCGAAGGCCGCGTTCACCCCGACAAAGATGGCGGTCAGAACCGACAGCACCCGGATCCAGGGCGCATCGAGGAGGGCGTAGTACCAGTCCAGGTAGACGTGGAGGGGCGTGCCGATGCGGACGGGCTCGGCAAAAGCCCTCGGGGTGAGGCGTTTTCCAGGGGTGGTCATGGCCCGAGTTTCGGAGCAAAACCCTGGAGGATCAATAAATTAACTCGATTTATTTGGAACGCCGCGAGTCTTGTTTTCCCCGATCCTTTCGCTATGATGTTGACGGGCCCCGACTTGGGGCGTCAGGAGAGGATCTTTGTCCCACCATCGGGTTCCCATCACCGTTAGGCTCGAGACCTTTGAGGGTCCCCTCGACCTGCTTTTGTATCTGATTCAAGAGAACGAACTCGATATCTCCAAGGTTTCGATCGCCCGCA
>DATJFU010000066.1:0-2963 GCA_035495495.1 Bdellovibrionota bacterium | reverse complement strand
GCTTGATCGTGGGGATGTTGCGCGACTTGACGAGCGCCATCCGCAGGGTCGTGTCGCCGTAGAAGCGCTCAGAGAAGTTGGCGGGCTTCCACTTACCGTTGTCATCGCCCTTATAGACGATGGGCGAGTCCACGATGATCGAGGCGGGCGTAAAGCCCTTTTCGATCGCGGCCGAGTAGATCACCGGCTTGAAGGCCGATCCCGGCTGGCGCTTGGCCTGCACGGCGCGGTTGAATTCGGATTTCTCAAAGTCGTAGCCGCCCACCATGGCGAGCACGTTTCCGGTCCCCGCTTCAAGCGAGAACAGAGCTCCCTGAACCTCGGGCTCCTGGTCCAGCGAGACCGTGACCTTTTCTCCCGGAGGCGCGGGCGCCTTGGGGTCGGGGGCCGGCGCCTCCTTCTTGGCCACTTTCACCAGGATCACGTCACCCTTGGCCACGACCTCGGACGGCAGGCGTGGAAGGCGGTTGGTGCCTTTTCCGGTTTGCGGATCCACGGGCGCCTTGGCCCAGTCCATGCCAGCCATGGGCAGGATGGCGGGGACGTGGCCAACTTGAACCCTGGCGATCTTGCCCCGGTCGTCCACGTCGGTCACGACCGCGTGGTAGGTCTCCCCCTCGTCCAGGAGCTGGGCGTCGCTCGTGAGTCCCGCCTCGGCCATGGCCTCGACCGTGCCCAGCTTTCCGTCCGGGAGCAGAAGCTGGTACTGAAGCTTGTTCTTGATGACCTCTTCACGCTGCTGATCGATGAAGGCCTGGATCTCTTCGGCCGTGCCGAGCTTGGCCAGGGGACCGCGATAACCGCGCCGCTTGTCGACGGCCTTGAGTCCGTCCCGCACCGCGTGCGACGCCTGAAGATAGAGCGCGCGGCGCGAAGGCACATAGACCTTGAGGCCTTCTTGGTACACCGCCGCCTCGCCGTACTCCTGCAGCAGGTACTTGCGCACGTATTCCGTGAAATACGGGGCGAAATCCTTGTTGGCCTCCTCGGCCGGAAAGATGCGGACCGGCTTGGACGCCGCCTCGACCATCTGGTCTTGGGTGATGTAGCCGCACTCGTTCATGCGCTTGAGCACGTAAAGCTGACGCTGCTTGGCCCGGTTTGGGTTGGTGAACGGGCTAAAGGCGGTCGGCGCGCGGGGCAAACCGGCTAGAACCGCGATCTCAGCCAGGCTCAGCTCCTGCACGCCTTTGTGAAAGTAGGCCCGAGCCGCCGCTTCGACCCCGTAGGCGCCGTGTCCCAGGTAGATCTGATTGAGATAGAGAAAGAGGATCTGCTCTTTGGTGAGATTGCCCTCGATGCGGCTCGCGAGGATCGCCTCTTTGATCTTACGGATAAAGTTTCGCTCGGGGCTCAGAAAGAGCGACTTGGCGACCTGCTGCGTGATCGTGCTGCCCCCTTGCACCACGTAGCCGGCCCTGAAGTTGGCGATGCTCGCGCGAAGGATGGCCGAGAGGCTGATGCCCTTGTGCTCAAAAAAGCGGTCGTCCTCGGCGGCGATGAACGCACGGGGCACGAGTTGGGGGATGTCCTCGTACTTCGTGATGTAGCGACGCTCTTTGTAGTACTCGCCCAGGACCTGCTCTTGATCGTCCTCCTGGGTCACGATCTTGGTGACACCAAAAGGGCGGTAGTCCGACAGGGAAATGATTCGAGGCAAGCCTCTGGAAAACTGCCAGTAGAGGTAGAGACTCATGAACAGAAAGCCCAGGGCCCCCGCGACACCGGCAAAAAAGAGAACGCGGACCATGCGGGTGTCCCGCGGGTCCTCGGCAACGACTTCTTCGGTGGGGTACTGGTCCATGTCCGTCACGGCGTACCTCCACCCTGACCCACCACCTGGCGGATCTCGGCGATCCTCGATTCGACGACGGCGCGGCCCGCGTACACGGCCTTGCCGCGCTTCTCGAAATCAAAGTACCCGACGCCCTGCAGGTCCGGCGTCAACACGAGGTCGGCGGATTTGAGCGCGGTCTGTCCGGCGGCGATCGAACGCGCCATCGAACGCCCGTATTTTTCTTTGGCCTCGCCGTCAACCGACTCCTCGCCCCCGGATGCCGCGACGTCGACGGCGATCACCGGGGCTTGCCGGATCTTGCGCGCCTCATCGACCGGAAACGGCGTCACCGCGCCGGACGACCACGAGGGCGCGCCGAACCACTCACCCGCCGTGTAGATCGTGCGGTCGGCGAGCACGACCCGGAGGGCGCCCGCGAGGCGCCCCTTGCCGATGAGCTCAAAGTGATTGTCGAGCTCGGAGTAGACACCGAGACGGATCGGAATGCGGGTCGAAGCAAAGGTCTGGCGACCGAAGAGCTGGGAGAGTTTCTGAAACAGATGCTCGGTCGAAGCGCCGGCGCCACCAAAGATCTTGCTGAGGCTCAGCCCCTCACCAAAGAAGAAGTCCTCCTTGATGCGTTGAAGATTCCAGTCGACGTCGTTCTTGTTGCGGGAGACCCCGTAGAGCGCGGCCATGAGGCCGCCCGACTCCACGCCGATCACCATGCCCACGGGCACGCCCTGGTCCTCGAGCGCCTGGAGCACGCCCACATGGGCGAGACCGCGGGCCATGCCAGGGCCCAGGATCACCGTCGCAGGCGTCACCTGCGTCGGCACTGGCCCGTAGGGTCCCGGAGCCTTCGTCGCCGCGGGTGGCGGAGTCTCTTCGATTCCACCAGGCATGGTCACCGGCTCTTCGGTCCTCGGAACCGGCACCGTCGGCGGCAGCGGTTTCTTGTGCGCGCCCGCGCAGCCTGAAAGCGCGAGGGCCGCGGTCATTGCCGCGGCGACAAGCGATCCCAGTTTGCGTGGCTCGGTCGGCCTCATTCTTTTCGCCAGTATGAGAGGAATTCCTGGTTTCCTTGCGTGCCCAGTATCGGTGATTCTATCAAGCCTGCGTGCGCGAAGCCAAGGTTTCGGCCACCCTCGATCACCGCCTGAACCGCTCCGTCAATCGCTTCGCG
>DATJFU010000065.1:0-3095 GCA_035495495.1 Bdellovibrionota bacterium | reverse complement strand
GCTCCAGGGTCACCTTGGAGGAGACGTCCCAGTTGAAGTACGTCTTGGAGTAGAACTCGTCGTCCGTCGAGGCGTACGTGAAGGGCGTGCCCACGTTCGAGTCGGCCGAGATTTCGAAATACTGGCTCATCGAGAACGAGGGGCTCAGGTGATAAATCGTGTTCGAAGCGATGCCAATATTGCTCAGGGCCTTCTCCGAGGTGCCGGCGCCAGGACCGTAGATGTTGTAACGGCCAAATTGCCAGATCTCCTGTGAGAACTTGCTCTTCGGAAAGTCGTACGACCCGATGAGCAGCCAGCCCGGAGCGGTCAGGAGCTCTTTTTTCACCGCGGAGTCCGTGGTGGGGAGCTTGGTGTCCAGTTTGGCGTACAGGTTGAAGCCACCTTTTTTGTAGATGCCCGCGTTCTTGATACCGATGCGCAGGTTGTCGCCCGTGTAGTTGGCTTCGTGGAAGGGTGAAGCGAAGAAACGGGGGTTCACCAACAGCTTGTAGGCCTTATCCGCGCCCAGGGCGTACTCGACATAGGCCGAGTGATACATGGCCAGCACGTTGGGCGTCGGGGTGCCGTTGCCGTTGTGGGCGCCGTTCACGTCGGTTTGATAAGTGCCGACGTCGGAGAATGCCGGTCCAAACACTTCACCGCCCCATTTGATCGAGGTGCGGCTCAGCATTTCGGACAGGACGCTCTGTTGCGTGGTCACCGACTTCGCCGGGGCGGCGGCGTCAGCGGCCAGCACCGGGGCGGACGTGAGGGCCAGCGTGGCCAGCGTCGCCAGGATCGTCTTTTTCGTTTTCATAACTTTCCCTCTCTAAAGCTGTGTTCGGTCTTCGTTTATGTTCGTTCGATGGTTGCGACGTTAAGCCTGTCGCAGGGCGTGTGATCCGATTTACTCGGATATCTGTCAACAGCTTTAACGGGGGTAACGATGGACGCGGTATTACCTGACTAAAATGGTAAAAAATACAGGTCCCGCAGGTGGATTTCTTAGAAAAAAGAAAGGGCGCCAAGCCCAGCGGGACCGGCGCCCTAACACTAAATCCGTTGAAGAGGCCTAGTGCCGGGGACGGCCGCCGCGGTCGCCGCCACGGCCACCGCGATCGCCACCACCACCGCCACGGTGTCCGCCGTGTCCACGGTCGCCGCCATGGCCACCCCGGTGTCCACCGCGATCGCCACGATCACCGCCGCGGTCTCCGCCGCCGCCCCGGTTCTCCATGCCCTCGGGCACGGGGAGCAGGACTTTGCGTGACAGGCGGATGCGGCCGCTGCCGTCGATGTCGATGACCTTCACTTCGACCTCATCGCCTTCTTTGAGGTAGTCCGTCACGTTGCGGACGTGCTCATGGGCGATCTCGGAGACGTGGAGCAGGCCGTCCTGCGAACCCAGGACGCCGACAAAGGCGCCGAAGTCGGTGATCTTCTTGACCACGCCCTTGTAGACCTTGTCGAGCTCGACCTGGGCGGTGAGGCCCTGGATGATGTCGATGGCCTTCTGGGTCGCGACGCCGTCGTTGGACGCGATGTTCACGCGGCCCGAGTCCTCGATGTCGATTTTGCAACCGGTCTCGGCCACGATCGACTTGATCATCTTGCCTTGCGGCCCGATCACGGCGCCGATCTTGTCGACGGGGATCTGGATCGAGATGATCCGCGGTGCAAAAGGCGACATCTCGCCACGGGCCTGGGTGATGGCCGTGGCCATCTTGCCCAGGATGTGGAGACGGCCTTCGTGCGCCTGGTTCAAGGCCGTGCGCATGATCTCTTCGGTCACGCCCTCGATCTTGATGTCCATCTGGATGGCCGTGATCCCCTTGTCGGTGCCGGCCACCTTGAAGTCCATGTCGCCCAAGAAGTCTTCGTCGCCCAGGATGTCCGAAAGGACCGCCACGCGGTCGCCTTCTTTGATCAGGCCCATGGCGATGCCGGCCACGGGAGCCGGAATCGGCACGCCCGCGTCCATCAGAGCCATGGAGCCGGAGCAAACCGAGCCCATGGACGACGAGCCGTTGCTCTCGAGGGTCTCGCAGACCACGCGAACGGTGTACGGAAAATCCTCGTGTTTGGGGAGCATGGCCTTCAAGGCGCGCTCGGCGAGGTTACCGTGGCCGATCTCGCGGCGGGACTGGCCGCCGTAACGGCCGGTCTCACCCACGGAGAAGGGGGGAAAGTTGTAGTGCAGCATGTACGTGCGGTCGCCCCGCTCGTAGATGCTGTCGATGAGCTGCTGGTCGTCCTTGGTGCCCAGGGTGACAGCCGACAGGACCTGCGTCTCACCGCGGGTAAAGAGCGAGCTGCCGTGCGCCCGGGGGAGCAAGGACACTTCGGTCGCGATCGGACGGATGGTCTTGGTGTCGCGGCCGTCGATCCGGATCTTGTCGTCCAGGATCATGCTGCGCATGAGCTTGTACTGAAGATCTTCGATCGCCTGCTTGGCGTTCTTTTCGCGCTCAGCGGCGGCCTTGGGATCCGACTCCTTGAGGGAGGCGGGGACCAGGGCTTCGAGGGTCGAAGCTTTGGTGGCGTCCACGAGGTCGTAGCGCTCGCCCTTGTCCTTGGTGCGGAGGGCCTTCTTGAGGCCTTCGGTCGCGAGCTTCGCCACTTCGGAGGTGATGTCCGAGGGCAGCGTCGGGGGCGTGAAAGCCACCTTGGGCTTGCCGGCTTTTTTCTGCAGCTCGGTGACGATTCCTGCGATCTTCTTGACCTGTTCGTGGCCGAGCATGACCGCGCGGAGCATTTCTTCTTCGCTGATCTGATGGGCGCCGCCCTCGATCATGGTGATGGCCTTGGCGCTGCCGGCGACGACCACTTCGAGGTCGGATTCGCCGGTCTGCAGCTGCTTCCAGGTGGGGCAAACCACCAGCTCACCGTTCACGCGGCCGACTTTGCAGGCGGCGGTGGGACCGTTGAAGGGGATGTCCGAGATGCTCAGGGCCGCCGAGGCGCCCGCGGCAGCGGCAACGTCAGCGTCGGCTTCCGTGTCCAGGGACATGATGGTGGCGATGATCTGCACCTCGTTCCGCATGCCTTCAGGAAACAGCGGGCGGATGGGCCGGTCGATCAGGCGGGCCGAAAGGGTGGCGTCGTTGGTGGGC
>DATJFU010000064.1:0-3844 GCA_035495495.1 Bdellovibrionota bacterium | reverse complement strand
AAGCAGAGGTAGTGCGGACACGTTTCGGCGGTGATCGGCACCCCCTCGGCCTTGGCGCGCGCCAGCTCGTCGAGGGCGTCCGCCGCCGAGAGGTGCACGATGTGCACGCGGCACCGAAACTCGCGCGAAAGGGCGATCATCCGCCGGATGGCCTCGACCTCCCACCGCTGGGGCCGGGAGGCCAGGTAGGTCGAGTACCGGCGCGGGTCGGCGTTCGCCGCCACCTCCGCGCCGCAGTCCACCTCGGCGTGCACGAGGAGCGGAACCCCGAGTTTGGCGAGAATCGGAATCGCTTTTCGGAGATCCGCGTCGGTCACCATCTGAAATTCGTCGACCCCGGAGTCGATCAGAAAACATTTGAAGCCGAGGGCCCCGGCCCGCACCATGGGCTCGAGCTCCGCCGCGTTGCCAGGCACGACGCCCCCCCAGAAGCCGTAGTCGATCCGGCAAAGCGGAGCGGCCGCCTTGGCCTTGATCTCGAGCGCCGCGAGTGTCGTCGTCGCGGGGATCGAGTTGAGGGGCATGTCGACGACGGTCGAGATTCCACCCGCCGCCGCCGCCCGCGTCCCGGTGTGAAACCCCTCCCACTCGGTCCGGCCCGGCTCGTTGATGTGGGCATGGGTGTCTACGACGCCCGGGAGAAGCATCCAATCGCCGAGATCCTCGGCACCCTGGGGCGCGGCCGTGACCCCGGTGTCGACGGCCGTGATACGGCCGTCCCGAGCGCTCACGAGCGCGGGCCCGGTCTTGCGGCCCTTGAGGACCACGCGGCGGCTGAACAGTCTGCCGGACGCGCCAAGCGCGTCCTTTGCCAGCTCACTCAAATCGGTGCGCCCTCCTGGATCCAGCGCGCAAGAATCGCCCGCTCCTCCTCGGTCATGCCCGTCTTGTTGGCGAGCGGCATGGTCTTGGTCTCCACGGCCCTGAAGCGGATCCGCTCGACAAACGCCTTGATGTGCTCCGCACTCGTGAAGGTGACGCCGTTCGGGGCCACGGTAAAGGTGGTGTCCGTCGGGTGCTCGGAGTGGCAGGCCACGCACCGGGTCTGGATGACCTCGCGCGCCTGCGCAAACGTCACGGGCGGGCCGCTCACGACAGTGATCGATGCCGGCGCGGCCTGCGGCTGTAGCATCACGATCAGGCCCGCGAGCACGGCCGTGCCCACGGCCCCCGCGATCTTGCGCACTCCAGCGCTCTTGGCGATCATCGCGTGCCGCATGGCCATGCCCAATGCCACCAGGGTCACGAGCACGAGCGATCCATCCCCACGGCCGTAGAAGGCGGGATAGTGGTTGCTCAGCATCATGAAGATCACCGGAAAGGTCATGTAGCTGTTGTGCACCGAGCGCCGCTTGGCCGCGGCGCTGTTGCCGAAATCCGGGGTCTCGCCCCGAGCCGTCGCATCGATCATGCGCTGCTGGGCCGGCAGGATTCGCATCCACACGTTTGCGACCATGATGGTGCCGAAGATGGCGCCGAGGTGGATGAACGCGCCTCTTCCACCAAACACCTGGCAGAGACCAAACGCCAGGCCGACCGCCAGCGCCACGCTCACCGCGGTCACGACCCCGGGAACCTTCTTGCCCAAGGTCGCCCAGAGCGTGTCGTACACCGCCCACGAGCCCACCATGAGGCCCACGCCCCACGCCACCGCCTGGGCTCCCGTCAGGGGCGCTGATCCGGGCCGCGAGAGGTAAGCATCAGCGTGCGCGTAATAGACGAGGCCGAGAAGAAAGGTGCCCGTGATCCAGGTGAACAGGGCCTCGTACTTGAACCAGTGCAGGGTCTTGGGCATGGAGCCCGGGCCGATGCGCTTGCGCACGACCTCATAGAAGCCCCCGCTGTGCACCATCCAGAGCGAGCCCTCGACGTCCTTGGGACCGCCGGGCCCCGGCACCTCGAGGTTGGCGTCCAGCCACATGAAATAGAACGAGCTCCCGATCCACGAGATCCCCGCGATCAGGTGCGCCCAGCGCACGGCGAGCCCTAGCCAGTCTCCGGCGAACCAATCCATCAGCTTCCCCCTCGGATTCCTTGGCTATTACCGCAGAACCGGGTCACCGGCGACCCTCCCGTAATTTCGACACCGCAAAAATTCCCACCCCGTCGTGGTGGAATGCTAGAATTGACACCATGCACAAAAAAGCTCACCGCGCCTCTTCGGCGCATGGCAAGAAGAGGTCTTCGTCTCCCCGCCGCAAGGGGACGGCCAAGCGCTCACCTTCTCGGGGCCATTCCCACGCGCACGGAATGTATGGATCGCCCACGGCCGGCATGCCCAGCTCCCTGCCCAACGGCGGGTTTCAGGGTTGGCTGCAGCGGCTGGGCGGCTACTTTGGCTGGCTCTAGCGGCCAGTCAGTGACTCAATAGATAGTCGCGATACTGCTCGGGCGTGTTGAAATTAAACAACACCCCTGGATCGTCCACGACCACGCGCTGGACCCGCTCGGGTGGAAGTAGCGAGATCTGGCGATCCAGCCGCGCGAGCCTCGACGAAGGCCGCACGGTGAGGATGTGGTCCAAAATCTCCTCTGACAACCAAACGGGATGGCCCCCACGGTCGGCGTGGGTGGGAATCTGCACGTCCACGGAGCCCGCGGCCCGCGAGCGCGCGGCCTCGAGGGCATGAAACACCTCGGGCGACGGCATCGGCACGTCGACGGGCAGGATGTAGGCCCCGTCGCGGCGGTCCAGGAGCGCCCGGATGCCCGCCTGGATGCTCGAAAACGGCCCGTGCTTGGGGACCTCGTTCAAGGCGGGCTTCACGAGCAGGCCCTGGATCTGTTCGGTGCCCTTGAAGGCGCCCTGTAACCACGGCAGCCTCTTGAAGTACTCGGCCGCGCGGTAGCCCAACACCACCACGGCATCCTGACCGCCGCACTCCCTGAACTTACGCAGCTGCACTTCCATCCACGGCTCGCCGTGGAAATCGAGAAGCCCCTTGGGCTCGCCCATGCGGGAACTTTCGCCACCGGCCACGAGAAGAAGCGGAGCGCTCATGGGGATACTCCTTCCAACCGCGGCGCCAGGCGGGAGGGGAACCGGGTGGTCGGCCGTGACTCTGAAGTCGAGGTCCCCTTCACGTGGTGGACGCGCAAGATCTGCGCCCCCAGGCTGATGGCCACCTCCGCCGGTGTCTTCCCCGCCGACCGGTCGCCGATGGGGCACGTGACCCGTTCCACGTCCGACGGCTCCGCGCCTAAGAACGCCAGCTTCTCCTGGAATCGTGTCCATTTCGTCTCGCTCCCGATCAAGCCCACGTACTTTGCCGGCAGCTCGATGAGCTTGCGCAAAATCCGCAGGTCCAATTCATGGTCATGGGTCATCACGACGGCGTAAGTCCGCTCGTCGTCCCAAACCGCTTGTTTCAAAAAACTCTCCCAGCCCTGGTCCCAGCATCGAACCGAATCCGGGGTGGAATCCGAGTGGATCCACTCGGGCCGTTCGTCGATCAACGTCACCCTGAAGGCCGTGCCCTGCATCACCTTGGCCACGGCCTGGCCGACATGGCCGGCGCCAAAAACGTAAAGCCGCGGACCGGCGTTCATGGGCTCGATCAAGAGCTGCACGCGCCCGCCACAGCACTGGCCGGTGCGCGAGCAGAGCGGATAGAGCACGGTGCGAGGCTGGCTCTCTTCGAGCGCCGCTTGAGCATCTTCGACGGCGCGATGTTCGAGCTGCCCTCCGCCGATCGTGCCCACGGTCCGCCCGTCGGGATACCAGAGCATCCGCGCGCCCGGCTCGCGGGGACCCGAACCCTCGACCTGCACCACCGTGATCATCACGAGGGGCTGGTCCTGCGCGGCGGCCTCGGTGAGGGCCTGGAGCCAGTCGCTCATCCGA
>DATJFU010000063.1:0-6310 GCA_035495495.1 Bdellovibrionota bacterium | reverse complement strand
ATCACCACCTTGGGGCGCGGCGGCTCGGATACTAGCGCGGTGGCGCTGGCGGCGGCCCTCAAGGCCGACGACTGCGAGATCTACACCGACGTGGACGGCGTCTACACCACCGACCCCCGCCTCTGCTCCAAGGCCCGCAAGATCGAGCGCATTTCTTACGAAGAAATGATGGAGCTCGCGAGCCTCGGGGCCAAGGTCCTGCAGATCCGGTCGGTGGAACTCGCGGCCAAATTCCGCGTCCCCCTCAACGTTCGTTCAAGCTTTGATCGTAGCCCGGGTACCCGCGTGGTCCCGAAGGAGACTCTCGGTATGTCCATGGAACAAGTCGACGTCGCCGGCGTGGCGGCGGATCTTTCGCAGGTCAAATTTCACCTCCGCGGCCTGCCCAACCGGCCCGGCGTTGCGGCGACGGTATTTGGAGCGCTCTCGCGCGAGTCCATCGTCGTGGACGTGATCGTGCAGGACATGCCCCAGTCGGGCGTGGCCGCGTTGAGCTTCACGGTCGGTGAGGCCGAGGCCCTCCGGACCGAAAAGGCCCTGGGCGAGCTCAAGTCCTCGTCGTTTCGGGAGATGGAGATCTCCAAGGACGCGGGCCTGGCCAAGGTCAGCATCGTCGGCGTGGGCATGCAGCACCATCCTGGCGTCGCGGCCAAGATGTTTCACCTTCTCGGCGAGCGCGATATCGACATTCGCCTCATCTCGACGTCGGAGATCAAGGTGTCGTGCCTGATCTCCGCGCCCCAGGCCAAGCTCGCCGTGGAGACGCTCCACAAGGGCTTCGGCCTGGACCGGCTCGACTGACTGTAGCATCCTGTAGCTGGACCCATGCAGCCAGCCACAGCAACCGCACCGTCGCGGGGCCTGGTTTATACGGCCCTGGTGGCGGTCCAAGTTCTCTTTGGTCTCAATTACGTCATCTCCAAGGTGGTGGTGGGCGCATTTCCGCCCCTGGTGTGGGCTTCGATCCGCATCCTCATCGCATCGGCCATCATGGTGGCCACGGCCCTCCTCATGGGGCGGCCGCACCCCAAGGACGGACGCAAGTTCTTTGTCCCCCTGATCGGTTTTGCCCTGCTGGGGACGATCATCAACCAGGCCTGTTTCCTGGTCGGGCTCAAGCACACGACATCCACGAACAGCGCGATCATCAACACCCTGATTCCGGTCTTTACGTTGCTCGTGGTGACGCTTCGGGGGCAGGAGCCGTTGTCGGGGCGGCGGGCCCTCGGGTTTCTTTTCGCCTTCGTGGGCGTGCTCGTTCTCAGAAACGTCGAGAAGCTCACGCTTTCGGACCAGACGGTCCTCGGTGACGCCCTGACCATGGTCAACTGCCTGAGCTACGCGCTCGTTCTCTCGTTCAGCCGGGGTTTTTTGCAGCAGCATGACCGGCTCTGGACGACGGCATGGATGTTTGTCTACGGTTCGGTGGGTATCACCGCGCTCGCGGCCCCCGACTGGGCGGGATTTCACATGCCGGATCTGAGCCCACTCCTCATGGGCTCGGCGATCTTTGCCATCGTGGGCGGCACGCTCATGACCTACTTCTTGAGCAACTGGGCCTTGGCCCACACGCATTCCACCCAAGTGGCGCTCTTTGTGTACATCCAGCCCGTGGTGGCCGCGCTCTTTGCCTGGGCGTGGATGGGCCAGCCCATCACCCCGCGCATGGTGGCTTCGAGCGGCCTCGTCTTTGTCGGGGTCTTTCTGGTACTGAGACACCGGGAGGTCCGTAGGTGATGCTGATGTCCGGCGCGCCCACCGGGGGGCTCAAGCCCGCGGGTTTTTGGATCCGCGCCCTGGCCTCCCTCATCGACGGTCTCTTGCTCACCTTGGCCTCGTACGCGATCGAGATCCTCATTTTGGGGGCGATCTACCTGGTTCGGCGCATGGGGGGGGCGGGGGACCAGGGTGGCTTCTTTGAGGATGCCTTTAGCCCCATCACCTGGCAGGCCCTGAACGGGTCCCTCTACGCCGGCCTGGCCATGGCCTATTACACGATCGGGCACCTGCGCTGGGGCACGACCCTGGGCAAGTATCCCTTCAGGATCAAGGTCGTCACCCTCGACGGAAAGCCCCTGACGGCCCTCTGGAGCGGGATCCGGACCGTGGCGTACGTGCCCTCCTACCTGCTCTTTGCGACGGGCTTCTTGATGGCGGGGCTGAACCCCGACCGGCGGGCGCTCCATGAGCTCCTGAGTGGAACTCGAAGCATCCGCCTGCCCAAAAGGGCTTGACCCGATTAATTTAGTCAAGTATAGTCCGGCCGCTATGGTGAGGAATCCCTTGGTCCGTTGGATGGCGTTTTACGGTGTTCTGTCCGCTGCCCTCGCGGGCTGTGAGATGGGACCCGGTGCTGTGAGCCCCGCTTCGGGGCCGTCGGCGAGCATGTCAAACGGCCTCGCGGGCGCCTTTGGGGGAACCTCGTCCGTCTGGGACGCGCCGACCCTCAATCCGGTCACCGGCCAACCCTACAGCTTGGTTCCCACCCTGGGCGAGCTGTACCAGTGGGAACAAGAGCATCCCCGCCCCATCAACCATCCGATGTGGGAGGGCTCGACCCTCCTCGGTAACGTTCGTTACAGCCACTACAAGGATCGCCGGCACACGGCCCAGCAGCGCGCGGACTTCAGCATCAACCCCGACGGCGAAGTCTCGGGGCAGGAGCTGATCGACATCGTGCATCCGGCTGAGAAGAGCGTCTTTGAACAGGCGCAGCGCATGTCCGGCTTCACGGGCGATGCCGCGGCGATGGACACCCTCTATCACCAGTACCTGGTGCACCTGGTGAACCAGGGCACGGCCATCTTGGTCATGAACCGCATCCTCGACAACGAGGCCATGAAGCGGATGATGCCCAAGGAGCCCACTGAAGACCGTTCTTCGTACGTCGCCCGGGCGCTTCTGGTTCAGAACGCCGCCGGCATGGGTCTCATCGCCTCCCACCAGGAGCCCGTCCTGGATGCCCAGGGCCAGCCGATGATGGATCACGGCCAGCCCGTGACCCAGGCGATTCCGGACTCCGACATCCATCCCGCGGATGAGGGACGTTTTTACCGCTCGATCCACGACATGGTGAACAACCGGGCCGTGTGCTTCAACATGAACTGGCAGTTCTCGGATGGCGGCCTGGGGGATGCCCAGCACGACCTGACCCATCCTTCGGGCGACGGTTCTGAAATGCCGTTGCCGCCCATGACTTTTGAGTTTCGCTGCGGAGCCACCGTGGCTCCCGTGTGCCACGGCCGCGAGCATGAGGTGGCCGTCACCCAGGATTGTCTGCCCGACGTTCAGGCCGCCGACATCGTCCACCACATCGACGAGCAGGGCTTCTACGCCGGCATGATCGAGATCCAGTCGGCCTACCACCGCACGCAGGTGCAGCAGTGGATTCAGCAGGCTTACGACCAGGTCAAACCCGCGGACATCGATGCTCTTCTCAAGCGCCACAACGCCGACGAGTTTCGCCGCCTGATCACCGCCGTGGTCGACCGCTTGCCGTCGCTGGCCGGTGAGACCATCGATGCGGAGGCCCGGCGCCAGACGATCGAGCGCGCCACGCAGTTCGCCCTTACGGCCGACGTCCAGCGCTTCAAGGACAAGCTGCGCGAAATGATGAAGGACACCCACACCAAGATGATGCGCCAGGCGGCGTGGCAGACGGTGATCCAGGAGAACAACCCCGACGTGCAGTGGCAGATGAACATCTCGGTGACCACCGAGGAGATGCATCGCCTCTATACGGAGCAGAAAGAAACCGCTTTCCGCATCGACAACTACCGCGCCGGCTACCATGAGATCGAGATCCATGGCCCCAAGGCCGCCGATTTCGAGAAGCAGTTCACCGACGCCATGGGCGCCCTTCAGATGCAGGTCCTTCAGGACACCAACGCCCAGCTCGCCCATGCGACCCCCGAACAGCGCGAGCAGATCCGTCAGCACATCTTTCAGCTCCGCCGTGAAGTTCCGCCCCAGGTGGTTGAACAGACCAAGGCCAAGTTCGCGGCTGAAATCGCCTCGGGCGCGCTGACGGTCCAGATCAACGAGCGCCAGCTTCAATGGTCGTCAAACTCGGACATGACCGCTCCCCACACCGTGGCCGAGAAGATGCAGGCGCAGCTCATGGGCAACCAGATCTTCGGTCTGGTGCCCTATCCGATCGTGACGGCCGTGGCCGATGGCGGCGTGCACTTTATCGGATCGCTCGAGCAGGTCGACGACCTCGATCACTCCTACCTGCCCGAGGACAACGACGTGGTCCACAACACCCTTCGCAACCTGATCCTGAACAAGGCCCAGTCGTTTCAGATGCGCGAGATGGCCTACCGCATGTTTCGCGAGAACCGCTTCGTGAAGATGGTGGATACCTGCACGACGGATCCCTGGCCCTGCCAGAACGTGAACTCCGAGCTCTGGACCAACGAACTCTTTCCGGAGTCCGTGTACGCGTGCCGTCCGGGCGACGACACCCGCTGGTGCGGGGCGCCGGTGGACCAGTTCGGACAGACCGCGCCTTCGACCCTGGGCCTGCCCCAGCAGATCATGAAGGTCCGTTCGATCGACCTGAGCCTGTTTGAGCAGGCGTTCATGGTCCGAAACGGCCGTTAATCCAGCGCTTTTGCGTCTGGGGACCCGGGTCAGGGTCCTGTGTTAGGGTGGGAACTCGGAGGAATACGCCGTGTCCCAAAATCGCCGCGACATTTCTGGAATGCATTTCATCCGGGTCCGGGGAACGGCTCAGGAGCGCGCGCGCCAGCACGCCCAGCTTCTCCGCGCCGAGATCGAAGAAGGCGCCCTCAAGCTTCTCTCCAAGAAGAACCAATGGATGATCCGCCGGGGCCCCGGCCTGATCCGCCTCAAGCCGGTGCAGAACTCCGCCGTCTGGTTCTACGACAATATTCTCCTGCCATGGCTCGCGCGCCGCACTCCCGCCGAGGAGTTGGCGGTGATGGACGAACTCGCCCGTGAGACCGGACTGCCGTTTCGCATGTTTCGGTCGAGCCTCTTTCAGGCCGACGGCCTGATGCTCCTGTCCCGCATCTCGACCATGAAGCACCTGCTCAAGCACCTGCCCAACGGCGGACTGCCCGGCTGCACGAGCGCGGTCGTCACGGGCCAGTGGACCGAGGGCGGGCGCACCTACCACGCCCGCAACATGGACTACCCCGTGGTGGGTCCGTGGGAGGCCCATCCGGTCGTGATGTTCTCGGAGCCCAGCGAGAGTGGGCAGATTCCCAGTGTCGCGGTCACCACCGCGGGCGTTCACACGTCGGGCCTCACCGCCATGAACCGCGAGGGGATCACCGTCTGCGCCCACGCCCACTTTGGCCGTGAGGTGTCCCTGAGCGGACTCCCGATCTTTGCCGTGGGCGAACGCATTGTCCGCGAGGCCCGCACCCTCGGGCAAGCGGTGGACATCGCCCGCAAGCACAAGCGGTCCGCCAACTGGGCCCTCGTGGTATCGAGCGCCAAGGACCGCGACGGCGCGGTCATCGAGATGACCCCCGAGCGCACCGAGGTGCATCCGACTTCGGGCGGCGCCGTGATCCACAGCAACTTTTTTCACACACCCGAACTTCAGGCCACCGAGGCCCTCCTTTCGGGCGGAATCTGCGACGACCTGGTGGGCCGCATCTGCCGCACCCGTCAGGTGCTGGAGCCCAACAAGGGCTCGGTCACGCCTTCGCACCTGGCCGCCGCCCTGGGCGACCACGTGGATTACCGCACGGGTGTCGAGCGCGTGTTTGGCAACACCGTGAGCGTCGTGACGACCATCAAGTCGGTGGTCTTCAGCCCCGAGGAGCAGAAGTTCTGGGTGGCCGCGCGCAACGAGACGCCGGTCTCCCTGGGCGAGTACCTCGAGGTGGACGTGGAGAAGTTCTGGGACCGGCCAGAAAGCGAGCCTGTGCCGCGCCTCCCGGGCAACGGAGCGCGCCTGAGCCGCGAACTCAAAGAGGGCATCAAGCATTACCGTTCGGCCTATCAGCACTGGCACATCTTCAACGACGCGCCCGACTACGCCGAGAAGACCCTCGTCGAGCTCCAGAAAGCCCTGGCTGCCTATCCCGCGGACGGAAACGTCTGGATCCAGACGGGTCTCGTGGCCTTCAGGCTCAAGAAGTTCGAGGAGGCCAGGCGTTGCTTTGAGACCGCTCTCGAGATGCCCTTGGTGGCCGAGGTCGAACGCGTGCGGGACCTGTTTCTGGCCCGCTGCAAGGATCTGGCGGGCGACCGCGCCGGCGCGCTCGAGCTGTATCGCGCGCACGTCGCCTGTGGAGACCCCAAGATTCGCAAGGCGTTCGTGAAGGGCGCC
>DATJFU010000062.1:0-5666 GCA_035495495.1 Bdellovibrionota bacterium | reverse complement strand
CCACCGCCGAGGTCGATTTGTCGATGGGGTTGGTGCCAGACGTAGTCGCCCCCAGGACGCCAAAGACCCCGCCCGCCGCGATCAGGGTGATCCCGCGCATGATCCGGCCGGTCCTGGCGTTGTCCCGGACATTATCCAGGTGCAGGTCCACCTTCTGCTTTTTGGCCTCCAGGGAGGGGTCGGCAAAGGCCTGCCCCGGAAGGGCCAGGCTCAGGCAGAGAAAGGGGAGGGTAAAGGTGGCGAAACCGCGGTGAAATTTCATTCCGCCAGGTTAGTCGGGCGCCACGAAATCACCACATGAAAAACCGGATGCGTCGGGTTAAGAGGAGCCCGTGACCTTGACCCAAGAACAGGCCCACCGCCTGCCCATCGGGCACCCCGAGTTTCGGTACGTGCCCTCCAAGAACCCCTACTGGGGCAAGATCCAGGGGGTCACGGACGGGAGCGCGCTCCAGGACCACGATGCCGAAGCGCTCCGCGGCCGCTGGCGCCAGGCCTTTGCCGACCGCGGGGTGGCCGGCTCTCGCCTCGTGGTGGAACTGGGGTGCAACGGCGGCCACGTCCTGAACGGCTGGGCCGAGCGTGAGCCCGGCTCCCTGCATGTCGGCGTGGACTGGAAGTACAAGCAGATCTATTTCGCGGCCGAGAAGGCCCGCAAGCGCGGGCTCAAGAACGCCGCCTACGCGCGCGCCCATGGCGATCGTCTGCCCTATCTCTTTGGCGAGGGCGAAGTCGACATGCTCGCCGTTTACTTTCCCGACCCGTGGCCCAAGAAGGCCCAGTGGAAGCACCGGTTTTTGAGGGAAGAGTGGTTCAGGCGCGTGGCGCCCGTCGTGCGCCCGGGGGGCGAGCTGCACATCAAGACCGACCACGACGGATACTTTGATTGGATCCTGGAGCACGTCGCCCGTGTGGGCGATGTCTGGAGCCCCGTGGACCAAACCCGGGATCTTCATGCCGGCAACCCGGATCCGGCTCTGCTTCAGATCCCGGACGTGACGCTTTTTGAGCGGCTGTTCATCCGGGACGGGATACCGATCAAGAGTCTTCGCTTACTTCGGCGGCGCTAACGCCGGCCTCGCTTGCGCTCGGCCTTTTAGGAGTCTGAGGGAGCGCCGCCTGCGCGGCGACGCTCCCCCGAACTTGCGTATTGCCTTAGACCAGAACAGAACCGCGATCAGCCTTAGCCGTTGCCCAGCAGGCGGAGCGCCAGTCCCGCTTGGGTGTTGGCTTGGGCCAACATCGCCACGTTGGACTGCATGAGGATGTTCTGTTTCGCGATGTTCGTGGACTCCTCGGCGATATCCGTGTCGCGGATCCGGCTGTTCGCGGCCGAGAGGTTCTCGGTGGCGATCAACTGGTTGTTCACCGTGGATTGCAGGCGGTTTTGCAGAGCACCCAAGCCTGAACGGTTTTCGTTCAGCTTGTTGATGGCCGTGTCGATCGTGGTCAGGTTGTTCTGCGCCGACTCCTTGCTTATCGTGGACACGTCACCCATGCCCAACGTATCGAGCGTGGTCTTGTAGTCCTGAGTATTGTACGAGAGACGGTCTTCTTCGGGGTTGTTGTTGATACCCACTTGGAAGTCGAGGTTGTTGCCCTCGCCGTTCAACAGGTGCATCCCGTTGAACTCCGTGCTCACCGCGATCCGCTCGAGCTCGCCCTTGAGGTGCTGCACCTCTTTGTCGATGAAGCCACGCTCGGTGTCACCCACGGTGTCCGAAGCGGCCTGGATCGACAGCTCGCGCGTGCGGATCATGATGTTCGAAATTTCGTTCATTGCGCCTTCCGCCACCTGGATCATCGAGATCCCGTCGTTGGCGTTCCGCGTAGCCTGCTGCATACTGCGGATGTGAGCGCGCAATTTCTCGCTGATCGCGAGTCCGGCGGCGTCGTCGCCGGCTCGGTTAATGCGGGAACCCGAGGCTAATTTCTCGAGTGACCGCTCCTGCAAGCCCCTGTTGCCGTACATCGCCCGTTGGGCGAACAACGACTGTGTGTTAGTAGCAATACGCAAACCCATAACTAACCTCCTCTGGTCATGTGTGCTCCCTCCGTGAAAGCGATCGGCAATCCCTGCCGTGTGTTCACAGGACCTATCGGTGACGGTTCGGCCGACTTTAAAAAAAGTAATTAGATCAACTACTTATAGACGACTTAGTTAGTCGGATAATGGGTCTCAAACATGGGGTCTCGCTTTGTTTTCGAGCAGTTGGCCGCTGCTAAAACGGTGACGCCGGTGTCGTAGGCTGGATCCCTCACCGAACCAGATTTGTTGAACCCTGCTCCGTTTGGACCGCGATCCTCTGTCAAAGAGTGCCCAAATCGCACCGAAACGAAGAAAGATGGCCTCGCGTCTCTCCCTTTTGGGCCTCGTTCTCGCGCTCGCGTCCTGCAACGGCAGCGACCGCGATGAGCTTTGCCAGGGTGGAATGTCGGCCTGGCAATCCGACCTCGCCCAAGCCACGGCTCGACTGGACCTGCAGTCGCCCGCCGTTGCGCAGGAGCCGGGATCGCGGCGGCCGGCCGCCGTCGCTCCGCTCGATCTCGAGCTCCGCAATGAGTGGAAGGACTGGTCCGTCGACCGCCTCAAAGAAATCCAGCGCGCCTTGGACGTGGTGGGGAGCCGCAGCGAGCTCTCGAACGCCGCGGTCGAGATCATGTCGTTCTATGGCTTTGCCGCCGCCGGCCGCCCCGACCTCATGCGTTCCGCGCTCGACGACGTGAAGCAGTCCTTGGATCGGGCCGCCGCGGAGAACTGCCCCGCGGCCGCCCCCTCATCGAGCCACTGACTCAGTGGGCGCCGCCGGCGCCGGGATGGTGCTTTCCGTAGGCCTTCTCCCACGCCTTCTTGTGCAGCTCACACTGCACGGTGTGGCAGTCCTCGGGCACCGGGCTCACGGGCACCGTGTGGTGACTGTCGTCATTGTCGGCCACCGAGGGGCTCGGCGTGGGCGTGGGGTCCACGGTGGGCGCGGGGGTCGACGGGGCGGTCGGCCCTTCTTTGGCGCCGCTGCCCGAGGGAGCGGGGGCCACGACCTTGTGGAGATCTTCCCGGATCAACATCAGAAGCGCGTCCGGATCGGAGCCTTCGCACGTATAGGGCAGCGCCGAGCGGACGCGGACCTGGTAGTGCCAGGGGACGCTTGCCAGGCGTTTGGGCGTCAGATCGGGGTGCTGGATGCTGGAGGTCGCCAGGTCTTCGATGAGCTGCATCTCGATGGTGACGCCCTTGAGTTTGAGGCCCTCGGTCGCCTTGTTCAGGCGGCGCTGGTAGGTCCGGGCGCAGGTGAGCGCTTCGTAGCCCACGTTGCCGTCGCCCTGGATCTCCTTGGTCGAGCCCATGACGTCGAGTTCGAGGTTCTCCACTTTGACGTGGAGAGGTTCGGCGCCCGCGAGGTCGCGGTACTTGCCCTGAAGCTTCTTGGATTCGCTCGACAGGTAGATGATGGAGCCGCGGACGGGTTCGACCCAGTCACCGGTCCAAGAGTCATCGTAGAGCTCGACCGGGACGGCGCCGGGGATCTCCATGGTGACGTATGAGTTGTTGCCCTTGGTGCCCGTGCGGATGTGCGTGGGATCCTTGAGGCACGCGTCGTTGACGTACTTGAAGCCACCCACGCCGTGGGCGTCGGCCTGCTGGGCGATGAGGTAACAAACCTGGGTGATGACGCCGCGGTTTTCTTCGTCGGCCTTGGCCCTCAGGGCCTGGCGGACCACATCGGGAGCGAGCTTCTCGTCGCCGATCGGCTCGCAGGCGTCTCCCATCTGATCGTCGAGTTTGATGGTCGCGTTGCCGGGGCCCTGTACCTCGATGTCACAGAAGAACTGGGGTTGCCGCTGGACGTGCTCGACCTGCAGTACCGCGCCGCCGGGTCCGTGGACCGTATCCAAGCCCACGACGGGCATGGCCGAGGCCGGGGTGGAAATCAGGGCAAAGAACACCGACGGGGCCAGGGCCCGGACGTAAGAAAATCGCATGTTGCCAGGATGGCCCGGGACGCCTACGGCGCGGGCTGATCAAATTTGGCGAGAAGGCGCCTCGGGGTCGAACTCCCGGACGGCGGCGTAGTACTCGGCCACGAGGCGGCGGACCACTTCGCCTGCTGGCAGGATTTCTTCGATGAGTCCCACGCCCTGGCCGGCGGACCAGACTTCTTTCCACGTGGGAAACATGGCCGCCTTCTCGAGCATCCTGGACCCGATGAGAAAGCGGATGGTCTTCATGAGTTTCTTGGTGCTCTTGCGCTTCATCAAGAAGGACTCGATGGGATTGAGTTCGAGGCCCTGCCGGTCGATGTAGGGCGTGCGGATCACGGCGGCCGGCGTGCCGGAGAGCTTCTTGGTGAGCACGATGTCCTCGGGCTCGGCGTTCACCACGGCCTGCTTGTATTTGTCGTCGACCTTGGCCTCGTGGGTGGCGATGAACCGCGTTCCGATCTGGACCGCGGCGGCGCCAAGCATCATGGCCGCCGCCATCTGGTCGCCGGTCGCGATGCCCCCGGCGAGGACGACGGGGATCCGGAGGTGGCGGCGCAGGTAGGGGACGAGCACGAGCGGAGACGTGGGGCCCGCATGGCCGCCGGCGCCCGCCGAGACCGCGATGACTCCGTCGGCGCCCATCTCCTCGACCTTCTTGGCGTAGCCCAGGGTCGTGACGTCGCAGAACACCTTGCCCCCCACCTCATGCATGCGGCGGATGACTTCTTTGGGGCTCCCGAGCGACGTGATGACGAGGGGGACCTTCTCCTCGGCGCAAACATCCAGGTCCTTGGCCACCCGGGGGTTGGCCTGGTTCACGATGATGTTGATGCCAAAGGGCCGGTCCGTCATGGACTTGATCTTGCGGACGGCCTCCCTGAACGCTTCGGGATCACGCCAGTTGAGCGAAGGCGCGGCGCCCACGCCCCCGGCGTTCGAAACCGCGGCGACCAGGTTCTCGTCACTCACGAGAAACATGGGACCCGCGATCACCGGGTAGCGGCAGCCCAGGAGCTTCGTGAACGAGGTCTGGATCGGCGGAGAGGTCTTTTCTGTCATGGTGCTTTCTTTCGTTCCCACCGTTCGACAAAGCCCCGGAGAATGAGCTGTTCCATGCGGCCCTTGCGCTGGGCCGGCACCGGAACCCGCATCACGAGGTCGATGCGCTCGGGGTCGGGAAAGTGGATGTTAGCGCGCGGGTCCATGACGGGGGCATCGAGTCCCTGCGTGCGCTCCAGGTGACTCATGTACTGCTTGGCCTCGGCCAGGTAGGGTCCCACCTCCTGAAACGCGGACTCGAGCAGGAGTTTTTCGGCCAGGCGCCAGTCGTCCGTCCGCTTGAAGGGCACGGTGAAGGTGTGGAGGACGAAGCGCCGGTTGTAGGTCTCGTTGAAGAGGGGATTGGTCAGAAACACGCTGTTCGGGAGCACGATGGTGCGGCCCGTGTATTGGTGAACCGTATGCTCCGGCCCCACCTCGAAGAGCGTGGTCGTAAAGAGATTGTGGTCGATGACGTCGCCCCTGAATTTCAGGATCTCGATGCGGTCGGCGACCTGAAACGGACGCGCGCTCGCCTTGTAGATTCCACCCACCACGCAAAGGAGAAATTCCTTGGTCGCGACGACGCCAGCGACGGTGAGGGCCACGACGGATAGGGCAAAGACCCGGATCTCGTGCGCCCAGAT
>DATJFU010000061.1:0-2681 GCA_035495495.1 Bdellovibrionota bacterium | reverse complement strand
TGCTAAAACCTGGTAGGGAAACCCGAGTTGATGGCCCCGATCCGTACCACACGCCTGATCGTTATCGCCACGGCCATGTGCCTGGGCCTCGCCGCGTCCGCACCGGCGCGCGCTGGCGTTTGGCTCGAAGCGTCGGCTGCGTTTCTCCAGCTCCAGGACGACAGCGGCTCGACGAACCTCACCGCCAGCCACTGGCTCGGACAGGGCACGGTCGGCTACCGGTTTCCGCAGGGGTTCTTGCTCGCGGGCCAGGGCATCTCGTCGCGGTCGACCAGCGACGCCAACCGCGGCGTCACCGCCTGGGGCCCCAAGGGCGGCTTCTTTCTCAAGGGAATCGAACTCACCGCGGGATACCTCGCGCAGGCCACCGAGGACGTCGACGGCGTTCACCGCACGGGCGGCGGATTTTCGGTCAACCTCGGCTACCACTACGACCTCGCCAAGTGGCTCAGCGTAGGCCTGAACTGCACCTATATTCAGCTGAGGTTCACGGACCAGGACGGCGTGCCGCTCACGGTTAAGCCGGGGTTCACGGCCTTTGCGCCGGCGCTTTCGTTGGGCATCCAGATCTAGGGCCCAGGCCGGTGGCATGGGCCGCGCACATACCCTTGCGGCGATCCGCCTCGAAACTTAAGAGAGCTTTAAGTTTGGAGGCATCTGGGCCCTCAGAGGGGTCGAAACTTAGGAGACACCTAAGTTGTGAGGCTGACCCGGCGGCCAGGATGGCCCGCCGAGGCGCGGGAGTCCGTAAAACTCCCGCAAGATCTCACTGTAGAACGTGCACGAGGCGCCGGATCTTCATCGCGCACTCGAGGCAGCGCGCGGTCTCCTGCGTGCGGTTGGTGGCGAAGTCCGTGAGGTAGTGAAAGTGCATGTTCGACCCGCACATGGGGCAGAGCGAATACTTGGCCAGGACGTCCTTCGGGGTTCCGAAGAAGTCCGCCAAGAGGTCCTTGGCGTCCATGGGCTCCGGCGTCGGTAACTGCTGTTGTCTTTCCGGCTTCATGGGGACAGCTCCTACGGCGGACGATCAGCCGCCTTCATTGAGCTGATCGGAGCCCCCCCGGGACGCCTCAACGGTCAAAATTTACCTAGAAACCGAGCGCCTAGAGTGGATATAAGCGGGGCATGCAAATGTGGCAGCGCTTTGGCCGTCGGACTCTGGGTTTGTGGGCGATGATCCTCCTCTCCGTGATCGTTTTGGGCTCCTGGGTGGGCTGCAACGGTCAGGGCTCCCAGAAAGAAGTCTGGATCTACACCTCGATCTACAAATCGGTGATCGACGAGATCTCCGGCCCCATGCAGGCCGCGTTTCCGGGTGTCAAAATCCAGTGGTTCCAGGGTGGAAGCGAGGTGGTGGCCGCCAAGGTCAACGCCGAGCTGGCCGGCGGTGGAACTCACGCCGATCTGCTGCTCACGAGCGATCCCTTCTGGTACCTCGAGCTCAAGCGCGCCGGCCTGCTCGTGACCTATGACAGCTCCGCGGCCTCGGCGGTGGACCCCGCCCTCAAGGATCCCGACCACGCGTTTGTCACCGTGCGGATCCCCGTCATGGTGATCGCGCAGAACCCGGACAAGCTGAAGGGCAAGGCACCGGCTTCGTTCCACGACCTCATCGACGCGCGCTTCAAGGACCAGGTCACCATGGGCTCGCCGCTCGAGAGCGGCACCAATTTCACCGCGGCCGCGTTTCTCTCGGAGAAGTACGGCTGGAACTACTTCAAGGTCCTCCGCGCCATGGGCATCGTCGCCGCCGGCGGCAACAGCTCGGTCATGACCCGGGTCGAGACCGGCGAGCGCCCGCTGGGCATCCTGCTCCTCGAAAACATCCTGGCCGGCGTGCCCAAAGGCACCCCGGTCAAGGCGATTTACCCGACCGACGGCGCGGTGCCGATCCCGAGCCCCATCGCCATCGTGAAGCAAAAGGATCAGCCCGAGGAAGTGAAGAAGATCTACGACTGGTTCTTCAGCGAGCTGGCCCAGAAGGCCATCGTCAAGAGCGGCATGTACTCGCCGCTGCCGACCATCCCCGCGCCGGAGGGCGCCCTCTCTTGGGCCGAGCTCAAGAAGACGCTGATGCCCTGGACGCCCGAAACCGTGAACCGCATGCTCGCCCGCCGGGACGAGGTCAAAAAGCAGTTCACCGAAACCGTCCTGCACTAAGCGAGCGAACCGTGACGGAACTGGCCGGCGTACCGGTCTCGGACGTCATCGAGGCGGGCACCCGCTCCGTGACACTGGGCCTCGGTGTCGCCGCCGCGTCGGGCTCGCTCGGCGTGGCCATGGCCTGGCTCACGGCCCGCACGGATCTGCCGGGCCGCCGGTATCTCGAGACGTTGCTCTCGGTGCCCTACGCGCTTCCACCCTATCTCCTGGCCATGGCTTGGGTCGTGCTCGGCAACCCCACCGTGGGCCTGCTCAAGGCGATGTTTCCGTCGGGCGGGATCTACGGTCTGGGCGGAATGATCTGGGTGCTGACGACCGTGGCGTTCGCGTTTCCATACCTCGAGCTCAAGGCGGCCTACGGCAGGCTCGACCCCGCGCTCGAAGAAGCGGCCCGCATGAGCGGCGCCGGACCGGGGCGCGTGTTTCTCCAGATCGCGCTCCCCCTGCTCTGGCCCTCGCTCTTGAACGGCATGTGCCTGGCGTTTCTCTACTCGCTCGCCGCCTTCGGGGTTCCG
>DATJFU010000060.1:0-2101 GCA_035495495.1 Bdellovibrionota bacterium | reverse complement strand
GTCGACCTCTGGAACGCGCACCACCGCCTCGTGGCTTACCTCAAGGCGGGCTACACGAATCTGGGCCAGATCCCGGCCAAGAACTTTCGCATCCTCATCAACGGCGAGACCGCCTGGGGATCCCTTTGGACGCACTACGTGCCGGCGGCGGGCCTCGAGCTCGAGGCGTTTCCGCACGCGCCCGAGGCGCCCGTCGGAGGCGACGTCCGCCCCGCGACGCTGCAGGTCCCCGGCCGGCTCACTTCGTTTGACCTGGGCTCTCGCAACACCGTGGGCCAGCTCCTCAAGAACTTTGAGCGCGCCGGTAAACCTAAGGTCGGCGTTTTCTTCGGCACCTTTGATCCGATCCACGAAGGCCACATGCGCGTGATCCGCCAGGCCATGCAGGCCGCGGGCCTCGACGAGGTGGTGATCGTCCCCAACTTCACCGCGGGCCATAAGCCCGGAGCCACTTCGGTCGCCCGGCGCATCGCGATGCTGGCCGCACGCGTGGCCGGCGAATCGCACATGAACGTGTACACTGGCGACTCGTCGCTGCTCGTGGACCGCTTTACCCGCGCGCCCCTCATGGAGCGGATCAAGCAGATCTACGGCACGGACAATCTTGTTCAGGTCGTGGGTCAGGATTCGTTCGAAAAATCCGTGGCGGACCACCTCATCGACCCCGCGGCCCATCGGTGGCTCGTGTTTCCGCGGGTCGTGGGACATCCGATCTCGATCCCCGAGGAGCTCAAGCCCATCGTGGACGTCGCGCCGTTTCCGGACGACACGGCCCTGAGCTCCACCGCCATCCGCGAGGCTTTCGCGACGGGACACATTCCCGCCGCCGACCGGGTCCACCCGGCGGTCACTCGTTACATTTTGGCGACTGGGTTGTATCGGCCGCACTGAAGACACTGGGGTCAGGCGGTCGCTGCCGCGCGCGCCCTGGTCCAGCCCACCTTCAGCAACCAGGTTCGCGGCTCGGTCAGAAGCTCACTGACCTGCTTCTTTTGCTCGGCCGCACTTTGAGCCTGGCGCTCCGGAAATCCCACCATCCTCCGCCAGTGCCTTCCCAACAGCCGGTCCCACTGCTCTTCCGGCCACAAGAGTGCGGAGGAATACGAGTCCAGATCGACCCTACCCCTTCCACCCCCATGCTGAAACTCGTTCCCAAGCACGTACCGAAGTGCGTTCCTCACCTGAGTCGGCGTACGAAGCACGACCCGGTGGTGTCGCTCCGTAAATACGGCGCCTTTACGTTCTAGGAGTGCGTTTAGGCGTTTTCCAAAGGAGATCCCAAAGCTCTGCATGGCCCGCCCCAACGCCCGTTTGCCCGAACTTTCCACGATCAGATGGAGATGGTTGGACAAAAAAGAGAATTGGGTCACCGCAAGGCCCTGCGTCCGCGCTTGCAGAACAGACCGCCTCAGAGCTCGAAACACATCCTTTCGCCTCAGGCTGGGCAGGCCCTCACGCAGGCGAAGGGTCACATGGATCGGCTCGCGGTTCGAAAATTCCTCACGGGCCGTGTGGGGCTGGAGCCGCGATGTCTTGGGACGCCCGGCACCGGGACGAAAGCCTCCGCGTTTGCCCGTGTATCTCAGGTCGAGTGCGAGCTGCCTGCGCGTTCCCATGGGTGGAATCTAGTACCGAGGTTCACCGAGGTCAATTGATTTCGGCAGATATAATGAATTCAAACCAGCATAGGGCGCGTGGGCGCTCTAGGACGCCCCGCGCCCTTGCTGGAGTGGGGGTAGGAAGGAATATCGGCGCTTAGGGAGTCGGAGATCCACCCCAGCGGGGACGCCCGGGCGTCTTAGAGCGCCCTGATCGGGCCGCCCAGTTTTCCACCGCGGGAGCGATGGAGCTTTGAGAGGGGCGGCCCGTCCGGGTGCTGACTACTTGGCCCGTTCACTGCGATGGACGCCGAGGTCCTCGCAAGGGTCGATTGTCTTTGGGGCGCCATGAGGGCGCTCCATTTCGCGCTGAGTGGAGGGGGCAGAAAACCTCTCAAATCCCGCCCGTTTCATCGCCGTCCACCGTTGCTTCCCGGTGGGCTTTGACCTCTGGTGCTCCCAGCGTGCACGGTACATTTTGATGCATACGGAGTGCCCGGCCC
>DATJFU010000059.1:0-6277 GCA_035495495.1 Bdellovibrionota bacterium | reverse complement strand
CGCCCCCGTGCTCTACATCTCGTTTCCGTCCCTCAAGGATCCCCACCACGACGCCGGCCCCTCGATCCGTCACACGGGCGAGGTCGTCACGTTCGTTCCGTGGGCCGCCTTCGACAAGTGGCGCCAGACCCGCCGGGGCCTCCGCGAAAAAGACTACATGGCCTTCAAGAAGGACATCGAGGACCGCTTGGTCGCCCAGCTCAAGAAGCACCTGCCCAAGTACATGGCCAAGGCCGTGTTCCACGAGATGTCCACGCCGCTCTCGACCACTTTCTTCACGCGCTCGTACCACGGCGGAATCTACGGCATCGAGCCGACGCCCTCGCGCTTTGCCACGCTGGGCTTGCGTCCCAAGACGCCCGTCAAAGGCCTCTATCTGACGGGTTCGGACGTGGGCACGCTGGGCGTGGTCGGTGCCATGGTGGGTGGAATCGTCACCGCCGCGGCCATCGAACCGAAGGTGTTCGGGGTCATGGGCAAGGGCGCCGCGAAAGCGGAACGGGCGCCCGGGCATTCGGCCCAAGCGCCCGCCCATTAAGAATAGCCAGAAGAATCAGTTGTTCTTCTTGTCGACCAGCTTGGCGATGCCCGTGCGGGTCAGCACGGTGCCGTTGGCCAGCGGAAACCGGCCTTCGACCCGGCCCTGAAAGAAGATCCGCTGAAAGCGGTCGGCGTACCGGGTACGCACCAGGTTGAAGTCCCACTCGGCGCCCGTCGCGGCCTTGACCGTGAACTTCACGCGGCCGGCGTACGCCTCGTACGTGGCCTTGGTGACCTCGAGGGTCGTGCAACGCTCGTCGTAGTCCCCCTGCAGATTGGGATCGACCACGATGTTGTTGTCGGTCTGGAACGCCTTGTAGAAGAGGCAGGTGTCCCAGTCGCTGACGCTGACGTTCACGCCCCCGCCCGCGGGGAACTCGATCTTCACCTTCTCGGGTTGCTGCGAGTAGAAATCGACCACGTCGGTGAGCTGATCCACCTGGGCCTGGCCCTTGGCGGTGTTGTCGGCCACCTGGTTGCCGATCTCCTCGATCTGGGCGCCGACCTGCGCGAGGTCGATGCCGGCCTGGGCCGCGTCGTTCTCGGCGGCCTGGCGTTTTGCGTCGGCGTCGGCCATGGCGGCCTCGGCCACGGCGATCTGGTCGCGATAGGCCTGGATCTTGCCCTGGTCCTGCTGTGCCTCGGGCTTGGCGAGCTCGGCGTCGAGCTTGCGCTGGGCGCGATTGCGGTCGTTCTCGGCCTTGGCGTGATCCTCTTGGGCCTCGGTCCAGCGCAGGTACGCGTTGTTGGCCTGGCTCTCGAGGGTCAGACGCCGGGCGGTGAGGTCAAAGCCCACGTCATCCAGCTTGTCGATCTCGCGCGAGATCACCTTCACCGCGCTCACCTTGTCGGGCTTGGGACCATCTCCCAGCCACATGAACACCTTGACGTTACGGAGCTCCACCGTGGGGATCCCGGAGGCGGGATCAATGGCGTAGTCCTGGGGCGGAAACGTCTGGACGTTGACCGCCTCGACCGAAACCCGCTTGGCATGGGCCGGACTCACCCGCATCCAGCAACCCGAGGCCGAGAGGCCCAAGGAGAGGACCGCGGCAGCCGAGAGAACAGCAATATAACGATTCGCGTTCATGTTCGTATCCCTCGCCTTAGAAGAAGAGAACGATTTCAGCGGCCAGCACGTCGGCGGCCGCCACGTTACGACCGGCAAAGGGCCGGCTGTAGGCTACTTGGGCTTGGAAGGGATAGAAGAACTTGCCTTCCTTGAACCAGTCGATGGTGGCAAAGGTCGCCATCACCGTGGCCGAATGCACCCACTGCTCGGGCTGGTCGAACTGCTCCAAGAAGCTGTAGCGGTCCTTGGAGAACATCGAGCCCTGGTAGGTCACCCGATCCATGTACTGAAACGAGTAGGCCGTCGCGAGCGAAAGTCCCTTGTGGGGGTCGCCGAACGTCAGCGTCCAGCCCACCGAGTACTGGTCGCCCAGATTCCGGTTCAGCGTCTCCCTGTCCGACGAAAGACGGTCATCCGCGCTCTTGGGGATCCGGCGCTCGATGCGGTCGGGAAGCTGGTTGGTGTAGGTCGCGTTGGCCGAAACTTCGAGCCAGGGCAGGAGCTGATAAGCTTCCACCACGGTCGCGCCCACGTCCCACTGGCCATCGCCGGTCGGAACGTCCACGGCCTGGTCCGCGTTCGGAGCCACGCCGGTGGGAGCCGTGATCGTCGGCTTGAAGGCGATCGAGTGCTTGTCACTGAACTGGAGGCGGTACTTGCCGACGAACTTGATGTCGCCCACGTTGCTCACCGTCCGGGATTGAACGGGCTGGTAACCCAGGCGGGTCAGCTTCTGGTTGATCGCATCGTCGAGCTTGCGTTTGGCGTCGTTGCACTTGGTCGGATCGCTCGAGCAGACGTCGTTGACGAACGCCTGGCCCTGATCGCTCTTCACGAAGCCGGTCGCGGTCGAAATATCCACGTGGTACACGGGCACCGCCACCGCCAGCGTCAGGCGGTCGGTCACGCCCATCGCGAGAACCGGAACCTTGACATCCACGGCGGTGTTCACCTGGCCGGTCGTGCTGCCGGGGCTGTCCGTTCCGCTCATCCCCATGGAACTCACGGAGCCCGCCACCAGGTTCTTGTCCTCGGTGGTCGTCTGGGCTTCGACGATGTCGTTCCAGGTGACACGTTTGTTCAGCGGCTGGCCGAGGGGTTCGACCACGCCGTTGTCGTTAAACTTGGTTTCGAGCGGGATCATGATGTTCTTGAACCGAGGATTGCGGACGCCCTTGGGGAGCACCGCCGTGTTCTCGATGTCAAAAGGAGCCGTCAGGTTGGCCGCCATCGCAGGCCCGCTTTGCGCCGCCGCGATCACGCCCAATCCGAGGGCCATTGAAGCCTTCAGAGTATTTTTGCCCATGTTCATGATCTCCATAAAGGACCCACCCAGTGGGTCCGGTAGACAGAAAGGACTGACCGCGGGCGAAGGCAACCCACCCTCGCCCGCGGCCATAGAAACTAGGAACCGATCAGCACTCGTCGTTGTAGAGGTCGCGGCCCTCTTTGAGTTCCTGCTTCGTCTCGGGGATCCGATCCGGATTCAGGGCTTCGGGAGTGGCTTCGTACTTGAGGAGGTCTTCAAGGACGCTGCAGCCGAGTTTCTTCTCGGTCGCGTTACCGTCGATGAGGGCTTCGGCGTAGTACACGGAGTTCAGAGCCAGCTCCGGCGCGTTGTCGTAGCACTTCTTGGTGTAACGAACGGCCAGGGTGTGGTCGCCACCGGCGAAACCGGGCAGCTCTTTGTACATCTTGCCGTAGGTGCGATCGGGGCCGTAGCCGTCGATGCTCTCACCGGCGTCGCCGTTGAGGGTCGTGCGCGCGATGGCCTTGTTCAGGTGGTCCATCAGCTCGCCCTTGCGGCTCAAGCTGGCCAGCTTGCCCTTGATGAGGGCCCAGCGGCCCAGCGAGATGGCGTAGAAGTAGTAGCCGTCGGCCGCGGTGGGCAGCGTGGTGTACGCGTCCTTGGCGGCGTTATAAGCCGCTTCGAACACGGCCATCGTGGGCTCCTTGGGCGTGGTGGGCATGTTCATGCCCTGCCAGTACTTGGAGCGGGCCTTGAGGATCAGGAGTTGGAACTTGAGCTGGCTGTCGCCCACGGCCGCGAGGCCTTCTTCCACCAGGCCTTGGGCCTGCAGGTTTTTGTTCAGGTCAGCGCGCTGGGCATAGAGGTCCAGGGCGGCCTGATACTTGGCGCGGGCCAAGGTGTCATCGGCGGCATGAACGGTCAGCGCCGGGGCGGCCATTGCGGCCAGAAGAGCAAAAGTCACAAGTGAACGCATGGGAGTCTTCCTTTCCTCAACGAGGTTTGCGCCGCGTTGTAACCGGCGCGGGGCCATGCAGCAACCGATGAACCTCGTACGTTATGACTTGATGCGTTAAGTCTTTGTTATGTGAGTTTGCGCGATTGAAGCAATGCATTACAATTCTTAGATGCAGCGCGTTATTTTCCTGACGCTCTGACTCTGGTAGCCTAGACAGAACGATGCCCGCATCGAGCGCCGCCCAGAGACGGGCCCCACGCATCCGCCTTAAACCGCTGCACCGTGTGTCTTTTCAGCGCACGGCCCCGCCTTCTGCGGCCCCCACTCCCCTGCTCAATCTTTCTTCTTCGGGCATGGGCCTCCGTACCGCCGCGGGGGAAACCTGGCCGGCGACGGGGGGACGTGTCGGTGGAATTTTGAAGATCGGAGACCAGTCGCTCGAGGTCACGGCCCTCGTGGCGAACGTGGCGCCTGGACACCTGGGATGCCATTTTGAGCAGAACGCGCAGGCGGTCGCCAAGGCCGTCGAAGAATACTTTCGCGTCGAGCTCGCGGGCATCCAGCTTCGGCCCGTGAATCCGTCGGTTCTCAAGAAATCCGAAGAGGGCCTGCCGAGCTGGTTCACCGGCAAGAACAACTGCGACCTCTACATGGTCGAGTTTCGAGGCGAGGTCGTTCGCTGGGAAGCCTCCGTTTTCGGAAACCGAATGACCTGGAGCAAGGGCGTGGGACTGCAGGCGGTGGCGCATATCGAGGACGAAGCCTCCGGAAAAATCCGCTACAAGGGTTCGACTCTCGAGAAGGACGCGGGCACGCCCGGAGACTCGCTCAAACGGTCCACGGCGACGCTGATCGACGCCATGGAAGCGCTGCCCGACCCCCTCAAGGCGCAGATCCTGAAGCACCTCGGCGAGTGACGGCGCCCGGTTGCGACCCACCGCGCACACGCGGTGCGCGAAAAATTATTTCATTTTAACCGGAAAAAATCCCCCGATCGTCACGGGGCGCCATAACCCTCGACGCAAGTAAACAGCGCCCCGCGCCTGGGTGGATTGCCAAGGCATTCCACCGCATCTACACGCTCGTGCAAAGGAAGGGGGTTCAAGATGAACCAAGGTTTGCGAGTCGTTTGTATGGCGGTGATGGGCGTGGTGATCGGTTCCGCGGTGGGTTCCGCGGCTCGAGCACAGAACGCCACACCATCCATCCAGAATTGGTTGAAAGAAGATCCCACCCGAATGGAGCAGTACCTCACGGTGACCCGAATGACCGTGAGACAGGTTGAGCCCGAGACCCTGGGGGATGTCGACCCCCGGGACCTGGGCAGCGACGTGAACGAAGCCAACGTGATCTTGGATCAGATCATCAACATGGGTCAGAAAGTTTGGAAGATCGTGGAGGACAACAAACCGGTGGTCAACGTGAGTTGGACGCCGGCGGACGCGCTCCCCACGGGGGTCCAGGGATGGACTTCGCTCGAGTCCTGGCAGCCGCCAAGGCAGGTGGCCTACCAGGTATCTTATGAGAACGGATTCGGCATGGACGTGGTGGATTTCACGTACCGCCTGATCTACACGCCCGGGGGCAGCTTTCAGGGCAAGGGCAAGTACCTCACCCGGATCGCGGCCCTGGCCAAGGACCTGGACGTCTCCTGGGGTTATACGTTCAACGCCACGGGGACCGTCCCCTCGGTGGTCAACGCCGGGACGAGCTCGAGCCCCCTGGCGGCGGCCGAGGTCCTGGTGGACTGGTCCATCGATACGGCCCTGAAGCACAGCCAGTCCTCCCGCTCCTATTACGTGCGCGGGGACGGCCTGTTTCTGCCCCTGGATAGCGACTAATGTTCTTTTCTTTCCGGGGCCCTTCCACTAAAAGGGGAGGGCTCCGGAAAGACCGACCTTTAGAGGAAGTATCGAATGTCCGACGCTCAAGCTCAAGAAAAGACCGAAAAGCCCAAGGGCAAGGGTGGCCCCAAGACCCAGCCCAAGAAGCCCGATTATTCGCGCAAGACCCTTCGCAAGATGGGCCGCGAAAAGCGCGCTGAGCGCATCGTGAAGGACGCCGAGTTCCGCAAGGCCTGGTTCGAGCGCAAGGCGAAGGCCTCGGAGACCCGCAAGGTCGGCTGGCGCAAGCGCCACTCCAAGCAGAAGGCCTGAGCCTAAGGGCGTAAGCCCATGCTGAAAGAGACGCTCTACCTTCGGGCCTTTGGCCTCATCAAGATTCCCATGCTCTGGTACCTCCGCCCGTCCGTGGTGGAGCTCACAGACGACCGCTGTGTCGTCAAGATTCCCCTGCGCCGCCGCGCCAAGAACCACCTGAACTCCATGTACTTTGGCGCGCTCGCGGCGGGCGCGGATTGCGCCGGTGGGCTCATGGCCATGCGGCTGATCCGGGCCGACGGCAATCGCGCGAGTCTCGTGTTCAAGGACTTTCACGCCGAGTTTCTCAAACGCCCCGA
>DATJFU010000058.1:0-4643 GCA_035495495.1 Bdellovibrionota bacterium | reverse complement strand
CGAGGCCGCGGGCGCGGTGGGGATCTTACGCCCCGAGGGCTCGGTCACGGCACTGCTTGAAGCCATCCGTGACCGGCAGAACTATCACCACGGCAAGGCCCAATGGGTCCCTCAGCGGGCGCTCGAGTCCCTGGCCGCGGTCGGCGTTCCTCGTGGAAGTCTCCCCGAGCTTGCGTTCTTGCTGGATCGCCGCGAGGATCCGGATCTTCAGCGGGCGACGGTTTCTGCCCTGGATCGTTTGTCCGGCGGATCGGACCGCGTGCCCGCGGACCTGACCGAGCGCATCCGCCACTGGAAAACCCAACTAGCTTCGATTCGCAAAGACGCGCTCTAGGGCCCAACCCTCGAGCGCTTTTCTACGGGCGACGGCAACCAACCGGCGCTGATCCGTATAGATCGCGAGCTGCGCGTCCCCATCCGGCGAGGGGAGCTGGGCCTTTTTCGCGATCACTGGGAGCACGTGCTGCCGCCCCTGGATCAGGGCGACGGCCTGATCCGCGGTCGCCTCGACCGAGGCCATCCCGGTGAGAAGGTGGTCCAAGGGTACCCAGCTCGAAAGAGTCTCCGGGGCCACGCCCGAAGAAAGCCGCTCGATCAGGAGGTCGAGGGGCAGGGCGTCGGCCAGCTGAAACGATCCGCTGCGGGTGCGCCGGAGCGCCGAGAGCATTCCGACGGTGCCCAGGTTCCGCGCGAGATCCTGGGCCAGGACCCGCACGTAGGTGCCGGCGGAGCAGATCACGCTGCCGTGGGCCGCCGGGGACTCGAGCCGCGACACCTGAAACTCGTGGAGCTGAACGTCCACGGGCTCGCGTTCGATCTCGATTCCTTCACGGGCGAGTTCGTAGAGCCGGCGTCCGTCTCGCTTCTTGGCCGAGTGCATGGGCGGAACCATGGGGTACGGCTTTTGGGCCGCCATCGCGGCCGTGGCGCGCGAGATTTCTTCGAGCGAAACGGGCAGGTGCTCGCTCGTCTGGATCACGGGGTCGGTCGAGTCCCCCGACGCGCTCGCTTGGCCGAACTGGACCGTGAACTCGTAGCCCTTGGTGGCTCCCAGAAAATAGCGCGCGAGCTTGGTGCCCTCGCCCACGGCCACGACGAGCAGGCCCGTGGCGAAGGGGTCCAGGGTTCCACCATGTCCAAACTTGGGGAGGTCGCGCGAGCGTTGGATCCCAAAGCCCTTGCGGTACGCCGACTTCAGCTTCGCGACGACGTCAAAGGACGAAAGGCCCGCCGGCTTGTCGACGAGAAGCGCGCCGTCATGAGCCATCCGAGCCGCCTCCCGATTCGGAGCGGTCTTTTTTTTCGGCCTCGAGCTGCTTCAAGAGCTCCTGCACGCGCATGGAGTTCATGAGACCGCGGTCGGCTTTGAAGAGAAGTTCGGGCAGATAGCGGAGCTGAAGGGCGGGGCCCAGCTTGCGCCGCAAGAAACCCGAGGCCGACTGGAGTCCTTCGACACACCGGTCGATGGTCGCGTCACTATCTTCTTGGCCTAGGGCGGAGAACGCCGAGACGAACACCGTGGCTTGACGGCCGTCCTCGGTGAGTTCCACCCGGGAGATGGTCGCCTGGTCGACGCGCGGATCCTTGATCTCCCGGCGAATCGCCAGGGTCAGTTCCTCGAGGATGACGCCCTCGAGGCGTGCTCTGCGGGTCGAATCCATGGCTCCGGACCGACTAGAGGTTGAGCTCGGGCGTGATCATCTCGACCTGAAAGGCCTCAATCACGTCGCCGGGCTTGATGTCGTTGTACCCTTCGAGGCCGATACCGCATTCGTAACCCTGGGCGACCTCGCGGGCATCGTCCTTAAACCGCTTGAGCGAGGTCATCTTGCCCTCGTACACGATCTGGCTGTTGCGGAGCAGGCGGACGCTGGCGCCGCGGACGATCTTGCCGTCCACCACCGCCGAGCCGGCCACCGTGCCGATCTTGGGTACCGTGAAGGTCTGGCGCACTTCCGCGCGGCCCAGGAACTTCTCGGTCCGGATCTTGTCGAGCATGCCCGCCATGGCCTTTTTCACGTCATCCAAGAGTTCATAGATGATGCGATAGGTGCGGACCTCGACGCCCTCGGCTTCCGCAAGTTGCAGGGCCTTGGAGTCAGGGCGGACGTTAAAGCCCACGATCAGCGCCTGCGAGGCGCTGGCCAGGAGGATGTCGCTTTCAGTGATTCCACCCGTCGCCGCGGTGATCACTTCGACTTTGACCTTCTCGTTCTGAAGCTTGGTCAAGCTGTCGCGAACCGCCTCGACAGAGCCGAATACGTCGGCCTTGAGGATCACTTTCAGCTCTTTAAGATTTCCGGTGCTCAGCTTGGCGAGGATCTGCTCCATGGAGAGCTTGCCACTCGACCGGATCAGATCGGCAGCCTTGGCCTTGTCGCGGCGGTTTTCGACCACCGCCTTGGCATCAGCGTCCGTCGCGGTGGAACTGAATGCGTCGCCCGCTTTGGCCACGCCATCGAGACCCAGAACCTCAGCCGACTTGCCGGGGCCCACGTCCTTGACGGTGGCTCCGGTCCAGTCCTGCAGAGCGCGGACCTTGCCGGAGTGTTCGCCGGCCACCACGTAGTCGCCCACGTGGAGGCTGCCTTGCTTCACCAGAATCGTGATCACCGGGCCGCGGCCCTTGTCGAGACGCGCCTCGAGCACCACGCCGGCGGCGCGTGCCGTCGGGTCGGCCTTGAGGTCGAGCACCTCGGCGTTGAGCAGGATGGCTTCGAGCAGTTTGTCGAGGCCGACACCGGTCACGGCGGACACCGGCACGAACATGGTGTCACCGCCCCACTCTTCGGGGAGCAGGTTCAATTCGGAGAGGGTCTGCTTGATCTTCTCCGGGTTGGCCTGGGGCTTGTCGATCTTGTTGATGGCGACCACGATCGGCACCTTGGCGGCCCGGGCGTGCTCGAGGGCTTCGCGGGTCTGGGGCATGACGCCGTCATCGGCGGCGACCACCAGAATCACGATGTCGGTCACGTTGGCCCCGCGGGCACGCATGGCCGTAAAGGCTGCGTGGCCAGGGGTATCGATGAACGTGATGAGCTTGCCGTCCTTCTCGACGGTGTAAGCGCCCACGTGCTGCGTGATGCCGCCGGCCTCGCCTGCGGCCACGTTGGTCTTCTTGATCGCGTCCAGGAGCGAGGTTTTGCCGTGGTCGACGTGACCCATGATGGTCACGACGGGCGGGCGATGGGTGACGGCGGCCGGATTCGCGGCTTCGGTGGCGGTCGCCAGGAGCTCCTCCTCGCGGAATTCTTTGTTCTTCACTTCGTATTGGAACTCGGCGGCCACGAGGGTGGCGGTGTCGAAGTCCAGGACGTCGTTCATGCCGGCGGTCTGGCCCATGCTCATCAGTTTGCGGATGAGCTGGGGCGCCTTGACCGCCATGGCGGCGGCGAGATCCTGGACGCGAATCGCGCCTTCCATCTCGACGACGCGCTTGTGGGCCGCGGCGGTCGTGATCGAAGTGGAATGCAGTTCCTTGTTCGGTGGAATCTTTTTCTTCTTGGGAAGGAAGACCACTTCCTTCTTACGATAATCGGCGAAGCGCACGTCCTCGGGACGCACGAACTCGCCGCGGCCGCTCCGTTTCTTGGCGGCTTCCTCTTCGGCCATCTGATCCAGGCTCTTCTTGTCGAGCCGGATCGTCCTGAAGCCGTCCTTGTCCGTGGTGGCGGTGCCTGCCTTGAGGCCACCGACGCCGGTGCCCTTGGTCGCGGCCTTTTCTTCGGGCGCGCGGGCGACGACCTTGAGGAGATTTTTGGGAGCCTCAACCGCGGACGTCCGCAGCAATGAGCGGCGGGGCGCGGAGGGGGACTTCACGGTCTCCGTGGTGATCACGGTGCGGGTACCGCCCGGAACCTGGGTCGTTTCGGTGCGGATGGTCTCGACCGGTTCCTCGCCCTCGACGGGGGCCGGAGCCTCTTCGACCACGCCTTCCATCCCGGCCTCGGCGGCCATGTGGGGTTCGACGTGGGTCTCGACCGGAGCGGCATGGTGGGCCTGGGGCGCGGCCTGAGCTTCTTCAGGCGGCGTCGTGCCCTCTTCCATGCGGATGGTCGAAGTCGTGACGATCTCTTTGTCGCCCTCGGTGCGCGTGCGGCGGCGAATGATGGTCGTCGATGCGCGACGGCTCTCTTCTTCAGCGGCGGCTGCCGCCGCTGCTGCTGCCGACGGCTTTGCCGCGGCCGGTTTTGCGGCGGGCTTCACGGCCGCGCGGGTCACGGCCTTGGGGGCTGCCGCGGGTTCGGCGGCCTCCTTGGCGGCCGCGGGAGCCGAGGCCGTCGCCGAACGCTTGACCACTGCCTTGGCAGCGGTCTTTTTCTTGGCCGGAGCGGTCTCCGCCTTCTTGACGAGGGCTCCCCGGGCGGCGTCCACCTGCTCGGGAGTGAGGCTGCTCATGTGGTTTTTGACCGCGATGTTCAGCCCCTTGAGCTTGTCCAAGAGCGAAAGGGAATCCATGTCCAGCTCTTTGGCCAGTTCATAGACTTTAAGAGTGTTCGTCTCGACCATGATGTGTCCTTCTGGATTCACCGGATCACCCCACCATCACGGCTGGGTCCCGTCCTGGCCCGATCCGTTGCCTGACTTGGCGGCTTCTTGCTTGAGCATTTCCTTGAGGCGCTCCTCGGCCAGGGCCTTGGCGT
>DATJFU010000057.1:0-5033 GCA_035495495.1 Bdellovibrionota bacterium | reverse complement strand
TGCCGCTCGCGCCCTCGGGCGCGAGCCGTACCAGGGTCGCCGACACGCGGGCGTCGTCGGTCGTGACGTAGGGCCGGTAGAAGAAGAACCAGATCACCAGTCCCACACCCGTGGCGATGCCGCCGATGCGGATCGCCTTTTGGGCCCGTGGATGCTTCCACCATTTTTCATTCTTCGCGGGGGCGTTCATGCTTCTTCCTTCGCTGAATCCAGGGACGTTTGAAGATGGTCTGAGATCTTGGTGAAAAGCCCGATCAGAGCCTCGCGATCGCGCGCGCTCAGGGGTGAGCAAAAATCCTGCGCCACGCCCTTGAAGGTCGTATCGATCTGTTTGGCAGCGGTCTTGCCTTCGGCCGTGAGGGTGATCTTCCAGCGTCTGCGGTCGGAGGGATCGTCCGTGCGGGACACCCACTTTTTCTTGCGAAGTGTCTCGATCACCTTGCCGGTGGCGGCCGGATCCGTGTCCGTGAGCCTGGCCAGGTCTGTGGCGCTGCAGGCCCCCTGAATCATCAGTTCTTTGATGAAGATCGCCTGTTTGAGTCCGATGCCCAGGGGGCGCACGGCATGGGTGGCCCTCAGATTGAGCTGGCGGCGAATCTTGCGCCAGAGCTCGAGGACCTTGAGGTCGTCCGATTTAGTGGACATATCAATAGTAGATATATCCACTAAATTGCCGCAGCGCAAGCAAAAGCAGCGGCGACCGGTTCTACTGCAGCGTGCAGCCGAACTGGGGGTTTCTCGAGTCAAAGACGGCCGTGGCCGTGAGGCTCGATCCGGCAATGATCTTGCCCAGGCCGGAGGGGCGCACCTCGACCTGATCTCCGTGGATCTTGGTGTGGGTAAACGTCGAGGCGAGCGGCACGTTGGTGCGCCGGACGCAGTCGCCGATGTCGAGCCCGGAGACAAAATGGCAGGTACAGGTCCACTTGGCCACGGCACCTTGGAGGAGACCGGTGCGCAGTCCCGTCTTCAGTACTTCGATGTCCGTCTTGAGGCTCAAGGGTTTGGTGACCAAAAAGCCCGGGGCCACGGGCGCCACGGGATCGCTGGATCCCTCGAGGCACGCCAGCGTCCGTGTCACGAGGCCGTCGAGCGCGCTGTCGTACTCGCCGCCGCGGCCCGTGCGGGCGATGACGATATCGTGCGAGGGAATCACGTCGATCATCTGGCCGTCCTTGCCCAAGGCCATGATCATGTCGTCGGGCGAGGCCGGAAATGGTCGGTGCATTCCCGGCCTGGGCTCACGATTGAGCCAGACGGATCCGCCGTAGAGCAGGTTTCCGCCGTCGGAGATCTGCTGCTCGGTGAGCGCGTCGGTCATGTAGCCTGGCGAGGGCGTGAGCGTTTTTTCGATCCAGCCGTCCGGGAGGATCGTCTGCCCGTTCATGACGCCGCGATTGAGGTAGAGGTTTCCGAACTTGGCCATGTCGCGTGGAGTGGCAAAGCCGTAGGCTCCGCCGATAAAGGTCCCGGCGAGATCCCGCTCAAACACCATGCGGTCCATGCCGAGGGGCCCAAAGAGATCGCGCCACGGAAACGTGATGTAATCCTGGCCGTAGACCTGGCGAAGCACTCCCATGGCCAGGGCGTGGTTGCCGGAGTTGTACTGCCACTTGTACCCGCCGCCCTGGGGAGCCTCCGGGCGCGAGGCCACGAACGCCGCCATGTCGGCGCGGTAGGGTCCAAAAAGCATCGAGAGGAGGGCGCTCTGCCCGGCATCGTTGATGGACTCGTTCCACTTCAGGCCCGTGTCCATGTAGAAGAGATCGGAGATGCGGATCGAGTCGTAGGCCGCGTCGGCCTGGCCGCGGGGGTAGAACTCAGACAGGCGTTGATCGAGCGAGATTCTGCCGTCGCGAACGGCGATCCCCAGGAGGGCGCCCGTGATGGTCTTGGTGACGGACCAAAGGGCGTGGGGTTGATCGGGGCCCCACTTCTTTCCGTAGGTTTCGTATTGGATCTCGCCGCCCTTGGTGATCACCAGGCCGTCGAGGGGCGAGTGTCCGTCTTTTCTGGCGTAGCGGTCGAGCTCGCGGCATTCGGGCCGATCGGCCAAGAAGAGGGGCCCGTGGGCCGCCGCCGCGCCGGACACACCTAGAACGAGAACCGCAACCCAGGTCCGAACCATTCCCATGCACCCTCCGAGTGCCATGGGCATAACAGGACGTATTGGCTAAAAAAAGGCCTCAGTCGCCGCGGTCGGCGCCGCCGGTTCCGGTCGAGCTCATGGAGGCCGGCACTGAGCGGCCGACGAGCTGATCTTGCGCAATGGTTTCGCAGGCGTAGCCGGTGCCGGTGCCGTCCGATGACAGGGCCACCGAGGTCATATATCCGAGAAACGCCGCCCGTTCCTGACGGTCCTGGATGCCCCCGTGGGGATCCGTATTGGGCGGCATGTGGTTGATGCCCGCCGTATGCGAATTGGGGTCGGTGGCCACGGTCATGGTCTCGAGCCAGGTCATCCCCGAGCTGCCGCGGGTCGAACCCAAGAACTCGCGCAGGCGGTTGGCGTAGGTGTCGGCCGGGTCCTCGGGCGGAAACGGGTTGCCGCCCGACATGGACCCCGAGTCGTGGCAGCCCATGCACGTGTTGCTGAGGGTGTTCATGCCGTCGGTCCTGAGCAGCGCCTGGGCGGCCTCGAGGGCGGCGCGGCGGGTGTCGTCGATCCCCCGAGGGACGGTGGAACCCTCGGCGACCCGGCCGTTGGTGCCGCACTCCGTGAAGAGGCGCTGAAACGCCTCACGGGCGGGATCCGGTCCGCCTGGAGGCGCCGCGGGCACCGAAGCGGGCTGTGGAAACGAGGCCGCGCTACGGGCCTGAAGCCAGCTGCAGTAGTCGCCGGTGTGCGGCTGCGGGCGGTTGTCGTACTCCTGCCGCATCTCATCGAACATGCGCTGCTTGAAGAAAAGGTCGAACTGGTCGGCAAAGGTGTAGCTCGGGATGGCCAGGTTGCTTCCGTAGGACATGGACCAGTCCTGCATGCGCACGCCGAGGGGCTCGAGCAGGTAGCGGAGGGCCGCAACCTGGCCGGTGGCGTCCTCGCCCACGCTGCCCACGCGGTTTCCTTGCGTCTCGGCGTCGGCATGGCTCAGCGGGTGCGTCGACCCGGATTCCAAGAAACGGGCGTGACGTTCACGCTTCTGCTGATCCAGAAGGTTTTGATTGGCGCTCGTGTGGTCCCGAACGGCGCTAAAGAGCTCGCCCGGGTTGCCGCGCACCTGCGTGGCGTTGCCTCCACTCGCCGAGTAGGACCCGTCGGCGGCGCAGGTGCCCGCCATGGCTTCCCATCCGCCGGGGCAGTCGGTTCCGAACATGTAGCGATAACCCGAGCCGGTCGAGCAGCGCAGCCGGCAAACCTTGGTCGACGTGTAGCCGGAGCCCGGGCATGCGGGGGTATCCGTGGTCTGGCAGGGCACGGCCGTCGCGCCCGCGTGGGTGTCGGCGGGCGTCGGATGCAGGCCTGATTGCCGAAAAAAATCGTCCGCGCGCACGGGGGCGGTTCCACCGCCCATGAATCCGACGGCGTCCTGCGCGCTATAGATGCAGCCCGCGCCGACGGCGGCGATGGAGTATTTGATCTGGTTGAAGTCCGGCCGCTCCCGCAGGGTGCGCTGAACCTGGCACATCTGCTGGTTCATGCTCTGGTCAAAGGCCAGGTGCCCATAGCCCGCGAAGTCCGCCGTCGCCGAGTCGTAGTTGGCCAGCTGGGACTTGGGCGGAGTATGTGGAATGCGGTAACCCGGCAGGCTGCCAAAGGTGGACCCGTTACCCGCCGATCCCTGATCGACTCCCAGGGCGATCTGCTGGCGCATGTAGCGCAGGCGATCGCGCTCGGACGAGATGTCGGCAGAAGAATGAAGATGCTCGCCGCTGCCCACGTCCCGCGAGAATCCGTCCGAGGGTGGAACGTTGAGCAGACTCCAGCGCGAGGGCGGGCTCGTGGGATGCTCATGGTCGTGGACCACCTGGTCCATGATGTCCAGGTACTGTTGGGTCTCGGGCTGATCCTTTTCGAGCACGTCGTCGCGGGCGGGGATGAAGCCCGCCCAGGCCACGTAGGTGTCGAAGTTGGGGCGCGCGGGGTCCCGGTGGCAACGGACGCAATCCTCGTGGGCGTCGCGGCGCACGTGGGCCGCCGCGGTGGTCGGTCCGCCTTCGGCGTGGATGCTCGGGCCGTGCCCGCTGCCGCCGCCGGAGCACCCGCGGGCGGGACGCCCGGACGCGGCCGGCTGGTCAAAGCAAACCTCCTGAAAGTCGTAGCGGCCGGCGGCGCCATTCCACCGCATGATCTCCACGGTGTTGTATCCGGTCGAATTGGGATCCGTGTTGACCGTCACCCAGAGCTCGGAGTTGGGGCTCTTGAACGCGATGCGGGGTTTGCCGGGGCGCGTGCCCTGCAGGCTCAGGCTGTCGCCGATGAGCTGAAAGTTGTTGGTGATGTTGGGGTCGATTTCGCGGAGGCGCCCCACGAAAGCCTCGACCGAGGTGAGCGAACCGCCTTCGGCCTCGGTCATCACGCGGTCAAAGTTGCTGAGTACGCCGGCTTCGCACTGGCCGCAGGCGGCGCCAGAGGGCATCGAGCAGTCGTCGAGCCGGGTGCGCGCCTCCGCCGTCTGAGAAAGCAGCACGATGGAAATGAAGAGCAGGCCCCTAGCCAACCGATGACCCCCCGAGAGTCTTAATTATCGCCTAATTTGATCAGGTTTGTCATGGGGCTGCATAAATTTGAATTATCTTTAATAACAATTATTTACCGTGGAATGCTGACCCGGTAGCGGTCAGGTCCGCGGGGCCACCCTGTAGACCTGGACCTCGTCGGAAACTCCTTTGAGATGGGCCTTCTTGGGTTCGACGACAAAGCCCTTGAGGGCCTCGGGCACGCCTTCGTACGAATAGGCGTCCTGGGTGAGGTAGATCTCCTCGGCGCCAGCCAATCCTTGCACCCGAGCGGCGATGTTGACCGCCTGGCCAAAGTAATCGAGGCGGTCGTTGAGGGTGACGGCGATCGACGCCCCCTTGTGGATCCCGATCTT
>DATJFU010000056.1:0-6715 GCA_035495495.1 Bdellovibrionota bacterium | reverse complement strand
CATGGACGGACAATGGGTCCCCGATGCCATCGGGCGCGAGGATGGGTTCTGGCGCAACGTCTTCTACAACTCGGTGGCCGTGCAGTTTACCCACCGCATGGGCGGGTGGCTGCTTCTCTTCGGGAGCTGGGCTTACGTGTTCAGGGCCAAGATGACGGGCGGCCCCGCCCGCGCCGCGCACATGCTCGCGGGGACGGTGACGATTCAATTCATCCTGGGAGCGCTGACGGTGGCCTACGTCGTGCCTCTTCCACTGGCGGCCCTGCACCAGTTCTGGGCCTGCACGGTCGTGCTCGCGGCGGTGAACCTCGCCCACGCGCTCGCGCGGCGGCCCGCTACTTAGGACTTGCCCCTGCGAAACCGAGCCCAGGCCTCACCCAGAGCCTGAAAGATCGTGGGCCGGCCGAGCACTTTGACCTGGATGGTTTGCGCGAGGTCGACGGTCTTGGCCTCCTCGGACGCCAGAACCGCGTAGCGCAGCACCGTCGGCTTTTTTTCATAGACCTGAAACTGCTTGGCGAACTCGCCGTCGGCTCTCAAGCGATCGCCCCAGCGGCCCACGTCGTTGGTGGGGCCGATGAGCTTGATCACTTTGCCCGTGTCGTCGACCTGGGCCAGCATGGGACCCGTGTCCGCGCCCGGGGCGAGGCCCTCGACTTTGACCCGGATCGAAACGGGAGTGCTCTCCTTGATGAAGACGGACTCCTTGTCCGAAGAAAGCGCCCCCAAGGTCGGCGAGGCCAGGACGGACGTCGACCCGGCCAGGGCGGCCAGGACGACGAGGGTGTTTGGGATAGGGTTCAGAAAAGAAGAAGGCATGGACTGGGGTGTAGCTCTATGAAGCGCGGGAGGCAATCACCAGGCGCCGGTTTGGATCTTCCGAGTCATACGAACCGGGCAACCCAGTTACCGACGCCTGGTTTCCCGCCATTGCTGACTCTATTTGTACGATATCCGAGTGCGCAAACCGAGTGACACTTCTTGTCTGGTTCCGCGCGGGGCCTTTGGCTATGCTCCTCGGCATGACGATTTTCTCTAAAATCATCCGGCGTGAAGTGCCCGCGGACATCCTCTTTGAGGATGATAAATGCTTGGTATTTAAAGATATTTATCCCAAGGCGCCGACCCACGTCCTCATCGTCCCCAAGCGCGAGATCACGTCCCTGGCCGAGGCCGCGCCCGAGGATCAGAACCTGCTGGGACACCTGATGCTCGTCGCGGCCGACATGGCCCGCAAGCTCGGGATCGCGGCATCCGGCTACCGCGTGGTGATCAACACGGGCGCGCAGGGCGGGCAGACCGTGCACCACCTGCACCTTCACCTCATGGGTGGAAGATCCATGGCCGAGGGCATGGGGTGACCCTCAAACGCCTCGTCCTCTTTGATATCGACGGCACGCTCCTGCGCGGCGGGCGCTTTTGGCGCGAGAGCTACGAGGGCGCCGTCCGCAAATTCTTGGGAGTGCCCGAGATTCCCGAACTCGAGTTCAACGGCAAGACGGACCCGCAGATCTGCGGCGAGATCCTCCATCACTTTGACGTGCCCGCGGGCGAGCATCCTCGCCTCACGAGCGCGATCCTCGACGAGTACCTGACCCGCGCCGAGGCGGGCTGGGAGGAGATCCTGGGTGGAATTCGCGTTCTCCCGGGCGTCAGGGATCTTCTCGAGCGGCTGCACGCCGAGCGCTCGGTGCTCCTGGGTGTTTTGACCGGCAACGTGCGGCGGGGCGCGGACCTCAAGCTCCGCGCGGCGGGGCTCGATGGCTTCTTTAGGCTCGGCGCCTGGGGCGATGACCATCCCGAGCGCCCGAGACTGCCGGCCTTTGCCGTCGAGCGCGCGCGCGCGGGCTGGGGTGTGGAATTCGCGGGCAAGGACGTGGTCATCATCGGCGATACCGTTCACGACGTGAACTGCGGCAAGTCCATGGGCGTGACCGCCATCGCCGTCGGCACGGGGTGGAATGTTTGCCAGGACACGCTCAAGGCCCAGGGTCCGGACCACTATTTTGCGGATCTCTCGGATACAGCGGCGGTGGCGCAGGCGGTGATGGAATGAACGTTTCTACCGGATTGGACGGCCGGCTCGGACAAGACGTCCGGAATCTCACCATTTTGTGCGGAAATTCCACCCAAACCGGACGCCTTGTCCGAAACCAAAGGTTAGGATCGTGAATTCCGTCGAAGACCTGCGGGCCAGCTGCTCGGCGCTGGCGCGGGGGCTCAGCACCCACCGGGCGGCGGATGCCGGGGCGGCCAAGCGCGCGACCAACGGCGACGCCCGCCGCGACCAGATCGACCGCGAGGTCTACGCCGCCGCCGGCCGGCCCTGGCACGAGCCCGTGCTCTACGGCGGCGATCCCAGCGCCGAGATCGGCTTCTTTGGCCGTGACCCGGGCCGCGAGGAGGTCAAGCGCGGCGAGCCTCTGGTGGGCGCGGGCGGTAAGCTCGTGCGCGCGGGCATCGAGCGGGCGCACCTGGCCTCGGCGTTTTTGACCAACACCGTGCCCTACAAGCCAGAGGGCAACATCGCGTGGAGCACGGCCGTCAAACTCAGCTTTCGGCCCCTGATTCAGCGGCTGCTCGTGGACGTGTGGCAGGGCCATCGCCTGATCACGCTCGGCAACGAGGCCTTTCACTGGTTTGGCCTTCAGGGTGATCGCGAGCTGATCGCTCGGATGGATCAGTTCTGGGGGCGGGACGATCGCTACACGGCCGAATTTGAGGTCGTTTTGCAAAGCCCCGGCTCGGGGCGCAAGAAGACGATCACGCTCCTGCCCCTCCCCCACCCTTCGCCCCTCAACGCCAAGTGGTACCGCAGGTTTCCGGAACTCTTGGATGGGCGGCTCAAGAAGTCCTGATTAGGGCGTCGGAAACCGCATGATGCGGTGGTTGGGCGAGTCGCCCACGTAGAGGTAGTTGCCGTTGGACTGGATGTGGATGCTCTCGGGAGCGTTCAGCATCCGGTCAAAGGTGCCCGCAGCGGAGAGTCCGCCCGTGCACCAGCCCGGGGTAGCGTCTCCCACCAGCGCCGTGTTGCAGCCCGCGGCGCCGCCCATGCCCGCGTTGTTGCTGATCTTGCCCTGCCAGCCGACGAAGGCGCCGGCCACGGTGTACTTGTTGACCCGGTTGTTGATCTTGTCGGCAACAAAGAGATGAGTGGCCGAAGCGGTGACATCCATGGGAGTCGTCATCGAGCCATCACCCGCTGTGCCCGGTTGGGTCTGGCCACCGCTGCACCAGGTTGGCGTGACCGGAGTGAAGCTTCCGACGGCTGCACCCGCGCAGCCACCCATACCGACCGTCGAGGCTACACGGCCAATCCAACCTCCGTAGGTTACCGTATTGTCCGATGCAGAAATGTCGTAGCGGGCGATCCGGTTGAAGCCCGTATCCGCCACGTAAAGGAAATTCCCGCTGACGGCGACTCCTCCAGGGGAGCTCATGGAGCCATCGCCGAGGTTGACACCGCCCACTGAGTTGCCCTGTTTGCACCAGCCGGGCGAGACGATGGTAACCAGGGTTCCGTTGCAGGGACCCTCGGAGGGGATGTTGTGGGGCGCACCCGGGCTGCCGTTGTTGATCTTTCCGAGCCAGCCGACCATGAATCCCGTGTTGGCTTGGAACTTGTAAATACGGCTGTTGCCCGTATCCGCGACATAGATGTTTCCTCCCGCATAGGTCACCCCTTGGGGAAGTTTCATGGATCCATCGCCCAGCGGGTTGGCGCCCGTGGATTGAGCGGACTTTCCGCCGACGCACCAACGGGGCGTCGCCTCTCCGGCTGCGGTACCGAGACAGAGAGAAGCCTCGCTCGTTCCCACGTTGCTCCCGGTGGGGTTCTCACCCACCGTCGTGCTCACGCGGCCGACCCACCCAAATGGCTGCCCCGTCGTCGTGTTGTATCGGATGACCCGATTGTGCCCCGTATCGGTCACATAGATGAAACCCAGATCATCCCCCGTGATCCCCCAGGGCAGGTTCAGCATCCCATCCCCCGCGCCGGTCGCCGACGTGCCACCCGTGCACCAGCCGGGCGTGAAGGTGCCCACCGCCGCGCTCGAGCATCCAGCATCCCCACCCGTGGGCTGTGTGCCGATCGCGCCGATCCACCCCGTGAACGCACCGGTGAGGGCATTGAACCGGAGGATGCGGTGGTTGTTGGTGTCCACGGCATATAGCCGGGAGTTGACTCCGTTATTTTCTACCCAAACCCCGTGGCTCGAGTTGAACATGCCATCCCCCGCGCCGGGCGACGAAGCGGCGGGCTGGGTGCTCGGGTTCCAATCCACCTTGGGGATGACCGACATGCCGCTCCACCCGTCAAACGCCCCGTTTGCGGCGTTGAAGCGCTCGACGCGGCTGTTGTCCGTATCAGCTACCATGAGGTAGCCCCCGGGGGTGATCTTGACGTCCGAAGGGTTGCTGAACATGCCGTCGCCCGCACCCAAGGCCGCCGTACCGCCCTGACACCAGCTGGGGGTGGCCGTGCCGACGGCCCTGCCCGCGCAGCCGTTGCCGCCGTTATTGGGCGACGTGGCCACCTTGCCGATCCACCCGGTATAGGTCGCCTGCTCGAGCCCGGGCGAAACCGTGTCGTGGCTGATCTCATAACGCACGACCCGGTTGTTGGTCGAATCCGCCACGAAGAGGGCCTGTCCAGCGTCGTCGATGTCCAGGGCGCCGGGAAACTTGAATGCGCCGTTTCCGGTGCCCGTCTCGGATTGGCCGCCGATGCACCAACCGGGGGTCGTGCTGTCCTTGCCCGTCGACGTGCATCCCGTGGCGCCGCCGATGGGGCTCGTACCCCCGATGCGCCCGATCCAACCCACGAAGGAGCCATCCGTCCGGAACTTGCTGACCCGGTGGTTGCCCGTATCCGCGACGTAAACGAACCCCTCGTAAACCGCGACGTCGGAGGGGTTGCTCATGCCGCCGAAACCAAAGTCCGTCGCCCCCCATGCGCCGCTGGTGGGCACGCAGAAACCACTGGTCACGGCGTTGCTGCCACAGTTGGTGGTGGAGCTGAATCCAATGGAACCCGTGTAGTTGACCCCGTTGTTGGCCAGTAGTTCATAACGCGAGATCCGGTGGTTACCTCTGTCGGCCACGTAAAGCATCTTCGGGCTGACGCTCTCGTCCACGAAAACGCCAAACGGCGAGCTGAACCCACCGTTATCACCGGCGCTCGCCTGTGCCCGGCCGCCCGTGCACCAGCCCTGGCCCGCCTCCGGCGCCGCGCTGTCGGTCTGGGCCGAGAACGTTCCCTGGCTCTTGCCGGTGCACCCCACGACTCCGGTGGCGTTACCCGTGGGCACGACCGAGCCCACCTCGCCGATCCAGCCCACGAAGGTACCGTTGGTGGTGTCGTACTTGAGCACCCGGTGGTTCAGGGACTCCGCCACGTACAACGAACCATCCGCGGTCAGATAGCTGCCCCGGCCCTCGCGCAGCTCGCCCAGGCCGTTGCCACCGTTGCTGGGCTGCAGCGCCTGTCCATCGATGCACCAACCCGGCGTCTGCTGGCCATTGGTGGTGGTCGTGCAAGCCGGGGGCCCAAGTGTGCCGGATCCGGGCGTGATATCGACCATGCCCAACCAGCCCAAGAAGTCCGCAGCCAGATGGCTCAGATAATCCACGCGGGCGCCCGTGCCCTCGACCACCGTGATGCGATCGTTGGTCGAATCATAGGCGATGCTCTCCGCCTTGAAAAACGCCCCACTAGCGGTGCCATTGACCGGGTTTCCGCCAAGGCCCCATTTCTGAAACTGGAACGAAGTGCCGATCCACGATGGCTGCTCCGGAATGAAGCTCACGTTGTGTCCGGGGGTGAGCGAGAACGGCGACGTGATGCTCAGGCTCTTGACCTCCGCGGTGGTGGATTGCAACGTGCAGGTCGAGATCCCCAGCGAATCCGAAGCCGAACATGCGCCCACCGTGTTGTTTGAGCCGGAGGCACTGAAGACGGGCGTGATGCCGGACGCCCTGTTGCCGTTGGCATCCGCGAGCGAGATGGTGATCGTTGACGCCGAAATCCCGTTGGCAAAGACCGGGCTCGTGCCCGTGATGTCCGAGTTACCGGCGGCGGGCGCCGCGGCGATGAAGTCGATATTGCCGGCGAGCTTGTCAAAGCCCGTGGGCAGGGGGCCCGGGGGCACGAGGACCTGCACAAAGCGCAGGGTCTTGGTCTCGGCCTTGGTCGAAGAAACCGTGCAGGTCGTCTGCCCGCTGGTATCGGTCACCGCGCCGCAGGTCACCGGCGAACCAAAGGTCGTGACCGGCGTGTTGTTGGTGCCGGTGATGTGGAGATCGACCCGGATCCCCGGGCACGGGTTGAAGTTGGCGTCGCGGATCGTGGCCGTGATCGTCGACGTCGCCGCCCCGTCGGCCACGACGGGCCCCGAGCCCAGGAGCGTCGAGTTCGTGAGATCCGGCGCTCCCGCGATGAAGGTCACCACCGCGCTCTGGTCCTCAAAGCCCACGGGCTCCTCGATGGTCACTGTCTTGTCTTCGGCCTTGATGGTCGCGACCAGGCCCGTGGCATCGCCGTTGGCATCCGTGGCGGGCGGCTGGGTGATCACGTTGTTCGAGCCGGTCGAGTGGAGTTTGACCGAGAGGCCCACAATGGGCTCGCCCGTCTTGGGATCCACGACGTGCACCGAAACGGCTTGGGTCTGCACGCCGTCGGCGACGACGTTGCCGCCCACTGAACTCACGC
>DATJFU010000055.1:0-14651 GCA_035495495.1 Bdellovibrionota bacterium | reverse complement strand
ACTTCTGGCGGGCGGATAGGTCGGCCTGCATGAGCCGCTCCTGGCGAGCGCGCATGCGGTCCGCCGGATCCGGCCAGGCGAGCGTGGGCTCGGCCTCGGCGCCCGCGGGCGAGAACACGCAATCACCGAACCGGGGTTTGTCGTAAAGATCAGCCAGGTCGAGCACGTCGGCAAAGATCGCGCGGCGTTGCTTGGCCACATTCCACCGGTAGGTTTCACCTTCAACCCAGCGCCAGGGCGCGGCCGGCCCCGTGCGCTCACGCGCCACCACCCAGTCCATACGGCCATCCAGGTTTCGGGTCGGCCAGAGTTCGACCTCGGCGCCCAAATGGGCACTGCGGTTCAATGAGGTTTGCAACCGCGCCCTCAGGACGGCCGGCAGGCGCGCGGCCCCAGAGGCAGAAGAGCCGAGCTCGAGGGGTTGACGCTGCTCGGAGTTGGCGGGGATATGAACCGCGGGGTGCGGAACGGGCGCAAGGGTCGCGAGACCCACCCAAAGGCCGACGTGTGAACGAACCATCTTCCACCCCCTCGATGGGCCGGAACTATGCGATGGAGCGCACTGCGTCAATGAAAGTCAGCGAATCCGGGCGGGGGGCGCAGGAAACCGCTGCAGGGCGTTGACGCCATGCACGACAATCCCCAGGTGGCTGAAGATTTCGAGGGATCCGTACCGCGTCTCGTAGTCATGCCACCGCCTGGGCAGCTCCTCGAGCGGAATATAGCCGTAGGCGGCCGGGGTCGAAGGGTCCATGGCGTAGAGATTTTCGTCGTCCATCCCCACGGCCACGACGTAGTGGCCGTCCTCCCAAAGATCCTCCCACTTCGGACTGGGCGAGGGATCGTTGGTCCAGGCCTGGATGTCCAAAATCACCGGGGCGCCGCTTTCGAGGGCCGCGCGCACGTCGGCGAGCTCCATCCCGTCCTTGAACTGGGCATCGAGGCCCGACTGGGCCAGAAACTCGGCCATCTTGCGGGGATGGGTGCCCTCCTGCGAGTTCGTATCCAGGTCGGCGAAGAGGTCCGTCTCGGCCCCATCAAAACGCTGAAAGTAGTAGAGAACGCTCGCCACCGCGGCGGCGCCGCAGCTGTAGTCCGTGGACTGCCTCACGAGGGGCACGGGGAGAAAGGTCGCGCTCGCTTGAGCCGCGGATACGCGGACCAGCGACGGCACGAGCAGGACTGACGCTGCGCAACATAGCGCACGGACGTTCATGGATTCCCCCCGCCCCGGTTTGTAGCCCGGCTCACCGTTCCGCGCAAAAAGTTTTCATGCTACCGCTACGGCCATGTCTAAATCCCTCGCCACCTTGGCCATGGCGGTCCTGGCCGCCCTCAGCTCACCCGCGTCGGCTCAACTCCCCGGTACCCTCGATCCCGTGCTCGCGCCGCTCCTCACCTTTGAGCCGGGCTGGGTTACGCGCTCGATCACCTCGCACGATCCGCGGGGTGGAAACGGCGACAACCAGGGCTTTGGCGTGGCGATGGAAGACGGCTACCGCGTGCTGTTTCACGGCAAGGGCGAGGGGCGCATCCTGCGCATCTGGATGACGTCGTACATCGAGACCAACGTCCCGGCTGAGTACCAGGAGATCGTCGTCATCACGGACGGCATCACCGTGTTCAAGGGCAAGCCCACCGACTTCTTTGACGGCCAGGGTCCGTGGGCGTCGCCGCTCGTGCACGGTTACCTCGAGGGCTCCGGCGGATTCTCGAGCTACGTGCCGTTTCCGTACGCGCGCGAAGCCAAGGTGCTCTTCAAGGGCTTTCCGAACTACTACCAGATCACCTACCGCGAGGGCGCGGGGGCATCGTCCGGTCCCACGGCCGCCGATCTCAACCGCTTCTTGTCCGAAGAATGGCGCGCGCCGCTGAACGCCGCGGCCCCCTCCGCGTTCCTGGTCGGACCGGGCGCTCCGCAGCTCTTGGCCCAGGGTCCGACGACGGTGACCGGCCTCTCGCTCAAGCTCGCCGACGGACTCGATCTGCCGCGCCTCTGGGTGCGCGTGGGCAAACAGGACGCCGTTCCGGCCGCCTTCTTCTTTGGCATGGGCACGATGGGCGGTTTGGGCGCCGATCGGGGCTGGACCACGTTTAGAAACTCGCTCGACGCGGCCGACGAGGACACCGCCACGCTCTGGACGCGTCTCCCGGTTCCGCTCGCCAAGGGCGAGAAGCTGGTCCTCGAATACCGTCCCACCGACGCCGACTCCAATGTCCGGGCCGCCGGACAGGTTCGCCTGACCGCGATCGGACCCGTTCCGGGCGGCGCGCGGTTCATGACCCAGTTCAGGGACCAGAAGGGCCCCGGGACGCGCACCACGATGCCTTTCTTTGAGACCGACGAACCCGTGCAACTCGCCTCGCTCGTCGAGGAGATCACCGAGGGCCAGCCCGGCAGCCGCCAGTACCTCGAGGGCGACGAGATGATCCGCACGGACGGCATGTTCGCCCCGGTCCAGCTCGGCACCGGAACCGAGGATTACTTCAACGGCGGCTGGTACTTTTTGGGCACGCACGCCAACCCCCTCTCCGGCCAACCCCGCTTTGTCGTCAACGACCCCGAGGACGGCTGGTCCCACGCGCGCTACGAGCACTCGCTGTACCGCCACCACGTGGCCGACCCGGTGGTGAGCCGTCGCGGCCTGCGCTTTGGTTTTGAAGCGGGCGACGAGGGCGCGTACACGCCGGTCCGCTACCGGACCCTGGCCCGCGCCTACACCTTTGGAAACTCCGTCAAGGTCGTGGGCCAGTCTGACGTGGTCCCGGCGGATCTCGAAACACACCATTCGGCCGTCGACGCCGAGGCGGCCCAGCAGCCCCAGAGCTACCGAGTCCGGGACCGCCACGACACCCAGACCTTTAGCTTTCATTGCCCCGCCAAAGCGGACGGCATGCTTTTGACCCGCGTTTACGACGCCACGATCGGCGGCCAAGAGGCGCAGGTTTCGGTGGGCGGACGGCCCGCCGGCGTCTTTTTTGAGGCCTACGCCAACGCCGCCCGGCAGATGGCGCAGGACGCGCTTTGGATCGGTCTGTGGAAGGGCGACTGCAAAGGCGGAAACATTGAGGTGACCATCGATGCCTCCGCCAGCGAAGTCCGCTTCACCGAAGGGACCTACTCGGCCACCTTCTACGACACGGGCTCGCGGCTGAGCGCAGTCAAGCAAGGCGACCGCGTCCGCATCTTCGCGACCGAAGGCGTGCGGCCCTACGCGACGTACGTCAACGACCACACCATCGTGAAGGATCCCGCCGGGGCGTGGCACCTCTACGGAATCTTTCACCCCGAGCCCATCGGGCACGGAGAAGAGGTCGACCTCGTCCATGGATTTGCGCAGACGCTGGACTCCGACCCCGGAAACTGGGGCGAGAACGCCCTCAAGGCCGCGCCCCAGAACGACAGCATCGCCCTCACGGCCGACGCCGAGATCGGCGAGACCCACCTCTGGGCCCCCTACGTGGTCGTTGCCGACGGGCTCATGCAGATGTTCATGCAAGGCGGTGGAATGAACGGCAACGACGCCGCCCGCATCGAGCGCGCGGTGTCGGGAGCCGACGGCGGCTGGGGCGTGAACTGGACCCGCCAGCCCGGCACTCCTCTCTTTGAGGATATCTGCGTGGCCCGTGATCCCATGGTCATGCCCGTCGGTGATCTCTGGGTGCTGTATTACACGCGCTGCGATTCGACCGAGACCCAGCGGGCCGGCGTGGCCTACCGGGTCTCGCGCGACCTCGTGAGCTGGTCGGAGCCCCGGCAGGCGCTGACCCTCACGGACGCAACGCCGATGTTCAACTCGGGCCACACGGAGTCGCCCTACGTGTTTCACCGGGGCGGCTGGTACTACCTCTCGGTCACCAACTACCCGGACGCCTGGGATCGCACGTGGCTGTACCGCTCTCGCACTCCGTTTCAGTTTGAGCCGGTGCCGGTGGCGGGCCTCACGGCCCACGCGGGCGAGTGGCTGGCCCAAGGACAGGACTGGGACAACGGCGACCTCTACCTGACCCACGCGGGCGCGGGACAGGGCGGCGTCTGGATGTCCAAAGTCGACCTGAGCCGGTGACCGCAGCCGCATCCGCACCGATCGGCGTCTTTGACTCCGGCCTCGGAGGGCTGACGGTCCTGCGCGAGCTCCTGGCTCGCCTCCCCAACGAGCGTTTTCTTTACCTGGGCGACACCGCCCGCCTCCCCTACGGCAGCAAATCGCCCGAAACCATCCGTAGGTACGTCGAACAGAACGTGGATTTTCTCGTCAAACGCGGCGTCAAGGCCGTGGTCGTGGCCTGCAACTCGGCGTCGTCCGCGCTCAGGCCGGACGACCGCTGGCCCGTGCCCGTCTATGAGGTGATCGGACCCGGCACCCGCGCGGCCGTGGCCGCGACCCAAAGTCGGCGCGTGGCCGTGTTCGCGACCCGCGCCACGGTCGCCGGCGGAGCCTATGCGATCCGCATGCGTGCTGCGGCCCCGGGGATCACCGTGGTCCAGGAGGCCTGCCCGCTTCTGGTCCCCTTCGTCGAGGAGGGCATGGTGGACGACCCCGTCACGTCCGAGATGGTCCGCCGCTACATGGGCGGGGTCCTCGGCGGGCCGGGGCCCGAGGTCGATACCCTGATCCTGGGCTGCACCCACTATCCCTTGCTCGAACCGCTGTTTCGCCGCCTGCTCGGTCCCGGCATCGCGCTGGTCGACTCGGGTCGGTCACTCTCGGTCGAGGTCGCGGCCGAGATCGCGGCCGGCCGCCTGCCCGCCGCGCCCCAGGGCGGACCTCACCCTCGGGTCGAACTCCTCGTGACCGACGTCTCGGACCGCACCGACGAGCTCGCCGCCCGATTTTTGGCGCCCCACCGGGCGTCTCCCGCCCGGCTGGTGGACCTGGGCTGATCCCGGCCCTATCCTGAGAGAGATGGTTCGATGGGGAATAGCTCTCCTTTTCATCGCCTTAGCTCCGTCCAAAGCGTGGGGGGCGGGCGACGGCAAGGGGTTCGTCGGGATCGAGGGCGGATTCGCCGCGCCCACCAACACGAGCACAGTGTTCACCTTTGGCGTACAGGGCATGTACCGCAACTCACCCCGCATGGGCCTCGGCGCGTTTCTCATTACCTACGCCGAGGGGCTGCGCACCAGCACCAACGCCGGCCAAGCCACCGTCGATAGCTCGACCATCCTCTGGGGTGGAGAGATCGATTACTTCGGATTCGACTCGCTTCTCGGATTCCGCGGAGGCCTGCGCCTGGGGTTCATGAGCGCCAACACGTCCATCAGCGCCTCGAACTCGACGGACTCGGTGCAGATCACCGATAGCCGCTCACCGCTCTTTTTGATGCCCGTGCTCGCTTACGACTACAAGATCAACCGATTCTCGCTCGGGGCCGAAGCATCGTACTTTCTGGGCTTTGGAAGCGGCTCGCCTTCGGGCTTTCTGTTTGTGATCACGCCCAAGTTCTGGTTCTAAGCCGGTCCTCACAATATGGGCCGAAACCAGCTCGCGAGGCCGTAGTAGACCTTGAGCTTCTCGATGTGCTCGGCGCTGCCCGGAATCTGCTCGGGGCCCAGCTCCGCATCCGGATCGTATTGAACGCTCTGCTCGTGGATAAAGCGGTCGATCTCGGCGCCGATCTCACCCGCCAGGGAGGGAGAGTCCGCCACGAGCGCGAGCTCGGCGTTGCGGTTCTGCGACATGGCGTCCATGTTGTAGCTGCCGACCGCCACCTTCTTGCGGTCAAACACGAAGATCTTGGCGTGCAAGTCCTCGGGACCCACGGCGCCGTTGATCTCGATGCCGGGGATCTGCCGGGCGATTTTCTTCCACTCAAAGGTGAGAACGGACTGCGTGAGCAGAGAATCCGTGCTGGTGGGCGAGGTCACCGCGAACCGCACCTTGACGTGACGTTCTCTCGCGGCTCTTTCCAGGTGCTCGGCGCACTCGGGCGTGAGAACCAGGTAAGGGTTCTGAATCATGATTTCTTCGCTCGCCTCGTCCATGAGCTCAAAGAGCCCCTTTGATAGGGACTTCTTGGGCCCAAAGTGGCTGTAGTTGTCGAGCACGCGGACGGGCGAAAGCTCGTCGCTGGTCCAGAGCCTGAACTGCGGGCGGCCCACCAGGCTCTTCATCCGGTCGAGCTCGCGGTGGTCCTTGAGGGATTTCTTGGATAGCGTCGTGTGGTCCATGCGATCGTCGAGGGCCGCGACCGCTTTCATCATCTTGGGTTCCTTCGAGAACCAGTTTCCAAAGAGGTCCGGCGGCACGATCTTGGAGGGCTCGGAGTAGAACTCGTCGTTGTACGCTTGGATCAGCCCCACGGGCAGGCTCTGAAATTCCACCGCCACGTCCGAGTCCCAGTACACCTTTGAGGCTTCGCCCTGCTCCAAGAAGTACCGGTCACCCACGTTGCGGCCGCCCGTGATGAACCATTTGCCGTCCACGAGCAGGATCTTCTGGTGGTAGGCCACGAGCGACCCCAGGATCGAGAGGTGCCGGTTGAAGATCGGATTGAAGACCCGGACCTCGGCGCCGTGGTTCACGAGCTCCTGGAGCCAGTCGTTGCGGACGAACGGAAACCCGCGCCCGTCGACCTCGAGCTTGACCTTGACGCCCTCCTTGGCCTTCTGAAGAAGGAGACCGAGAAACTGGCGGCCAAAGACATCGTCGTTCCAGACGGTGAAATAGCCCGCGTAGATGGAGTGCCGGGCATTGCGGATGAGCTCGGTCCGGGCAAAGAGCGAGTCGCTGGGCTTGCGCAAGAAGCGAAGCCTGCCCAGGAGGGGGCTCTCGGGGGGAGCCGCGTGGTCAAAGGCGAAGTCGCCGGCCTGGATCTCGCGGGCGATCCGGGAGTCGGCAACGACCGCGGGTTCGCCCCCCAGGGCGATCCCCACCGGCCCCAGAAACAGGGCCGCCACCAATAACAAACGCGTCTCTCCTCGCATACCGCGGCGCATATAATCAAACATGACAAGATTAGTCAATATAAGGACTTAGGGCGTAAAGGTGCGCCGGGCCATGCCTTTTTGAAGCGCTCCGGGGTAATCTCGGGCGCATGGCGGATGACGACACCTGCGAGGCCTGCGGAAAGAAGGGCCTTGTTTCCAAGAACGTAAAGGACTTCGCCTACCCCACGCCCATGGGCCAGGTCACGATCGAGGGCGAGACTCCCCTCGAAGAGTGCCCCCACTGCGGCGAGATCTTTCTTCCGGGCCTCCTCGTGGAGCAGTGGAATCGCCTCATCCTCACCCACCTGGGCCGCAAAGAGGGCGGCTTTGGGCACAAAGAGGTGCAGTTTCTTCTCCGCGTCCTGCCCTTCACCAAGGACGAGTTCGCGCAGCTCCTCGAGGTCGACGTCGAGCGGCTCACCGCCCTCGCTAGCGGAGCCAAGCCGCTCGATCTCCGCTCACAAGAAGTCCTGAAGGCCATGCTCGCCGACTACCTCGCCGGCAAACACACCGTTCACTGACCGCGGGCGCGCGCCGCGAGTGTGTCATCCGTGACCTCCGTCGAGGTCGTGGAGCCGTCCAGACCTTTGACAGACCTGTCACAAACCGGATCCGCAAGAGGTGGAATCCATTGGCTTCCTTGCGGTTTCCTCACCGCGCGGGCTGGCCGCCCGTTTGCAATGTCAGAGGGCATGGAACTCTTTCGCAAAGCCAAGTCGGTCGCCGGTTCAGTTCTCGCCCTCATGGTCCTCACCGTTGCGGTGACCGCCCACGCGGACACGGACGATGAGATCGCCCTGAGACTCCGCGGCGGCAACGCCAGCGACGGTGACGTGGCCCTCCTCGGGCTGCTTTCCCTCTTGGCCGGTAGCGGATCCCACGTTCCTACCCCGCCCCATGAAGATCGCCGCAGCTCGGACGCCGACCGCGTGCCCGACGGCACCTGCGGCGTCACACCCGACGGCCGCGGCCTCTGCACCACGGACCTGACCCAGATCCTGCCCATGTGCATCGAGCCGAGCTCCGTTGATTCGGGCCGCTAAAGAAGCTGGATCAGCGGAAATCCGACGCTGATGCCCATACTACGTGAGTGGATGTGGGGACCGCCCCCGAGCTCCTCTTGCCAGCTCAGGTAGTTGAACTCGACAAACCAGAGCGGCGGGCCCCAGCGCAGCCAGATGTTGTAATAGAACTGATCGTTGCTGATCTTGGGCGCGATGAAGGCACCCACGCTCACGTCATAGCCACGCCCGAAAAAGTCTCGCCACGCGAATTCAAACCCCTGGGGTCCGGCGATCCGAAAGTGGGTATGGCCTCCCGTATTGAAGGCGAGTACGTCGAACCCAAAGAAGAGCGCCATGCTGAAGCGTGAGTCAAAGACCCGCATCTGCTCGGCCCAGAGATAGAGACCCTGGTCCGTGAACCATTGGCGGTGGGGAGCCGTGGCGTTGAAGGTGGCGAAGCGCAGCGTCTCAGAAAACGAGTATGCCCCGTAGAGGGTCAAAAGCGGCAGCATCTGGGACACGTCCGCCTCAGGGGACTGGTACGTGTACGCGTAGGGTCCGGTGCCCACACCCAGGCTGATCTTGTGGAACCGCTCGGGCATGTGGAAGGTGAGCACCATATGGTGCTTGCCCGCCGCGAGTTCCACGCGACCCGGGCGCGGCAACGCGCGCACGGCCCAGAGATTGACCGAGGATTGGGGCGTCGCGACGCCACCCACCTCAACCGTGGGCCCGGCACCGTCCCAGTAGATGTAGAGTTCAAGGGACGGAAACCGGTACTGCTCCCCCTTGGTGCGCACCAGACGGCATCCCACCATGACGAACTCGTCGGGGCGCATGCCCTCGTTGACCGTCGCCTCGACCCCATAGTGCGAGCACGTCGAATCAAAAAGAACCACGGGGGGATTTTCCGGGCGTGGCGCGAGCCGGATCAACAGGCGACCGGTGACCTCGTGCCCATGGCGCAGGACCTTGATGTCGATGGGGTTCTGGGGGCCGGAGATCATCGCCACCGGGAGGGTGGCTGTCCGGGTCCCGTCGGCCGCCTGGGCTAGGGGCTGGTCAAAGCCGGCGTGGCTCACCCGTCCGCCTTCGGCGTCCCGCACCTCAAAGACCGCGACGGCCCGGGGCAGGTCGATCATTTCCATGACCCTCACCCACTCCAAACTCTTGAGCCCGAGATGAAATGAAACTCCCGGCACGGCGGGCCCCTGCCACTCGAGCCGGTAATCGTCGACGGTGAATCCGTTGGGATTGAACGCAAAAGGCACCGTCTCGGAGAGCATGTCGGGCGCCAGCGAGGGCGGCAGCTCGACGATGACAGCTCTCGCCTCAAAAGAAACGGCGGCCACGAGGGCAAGCGTGAAGCGAACGGCAAGAGTGAGGCGGGATGTTGCGTTCAATGTCGATCGGCGGCGGGCTCACGCTGCGTCGTGGGCGCGGCAGGTTCCACCATCTTCTCTGCTATTTTTTCTGTGAGCTTTTCGGTGATGGCCGCGACATCCGAGCCCGCGTAGTTCAAGTGCTCGAGCTCATCGGCGGCCACGTCGGCTTTGACCACCTCGGGATAGACATGCCGGAGAAGGATCCCCTGGGACCCCATGAAACGGACGAACTGCTCGTCGCCCGCCTTGAGGTCAAAGGCCACGTCGCTGGTGTTCTCGGTGCGGATCGTGACCGTGTAGTGGCCCGGGGTCACGTCCCTGAAAAAATACTGCCCATAGGCCGCCTCGCCCACGATCTCCCCGTTGAGGTGGATGTCGGGCCGGAGAAGCGGCCCCGAGCCGTCCGCGCGATAGAAGACCACCCGGGCGTGTCCCTTGGACAGGGGTGGAAAGTAGGGCTTGGCCATGGAATAGCGCGTCATTGGGGTGGCGGCACAGCCGGAAAGGAGGATGACCAGCGCCAGAACGCCCAGAAATCGCATATCTGCCGATCGGCCGGCCGTACCCGAACCTTGAGTTTGGGGGCCCTCCCGAGCTAAGGTCCCACCCCATGGCAGACCAAAAACAATTGCAACCCCCCCAGGCCGGCGAGCCCATCGCCGTTCTCACCACCAACCAAGGCGTCATGAAAGCGCGGCTCTTCAAGGAGCTCGTTCCCGGCGCCGTCGACAATTTCGTGAAGCTGGCCCAGGCGGGCAAGTACACCCAGGTGCCGTTTCACCGGGTCATCAAGGACTTCATGATCCAAGGCGGCGACTTCACCGCCCGCAACGGCACCGGCGGCCACTCCGCGGCCGGCCCCGGCACGACCATCGCGGATGAGTACCATCCGGACCTCAAGCACCACCGCGGGGCGCTGGCCTACGCCAAGACTGCGCGGCCCAAGAGCATCGGGTCGCAGTTTTACATCGTCCACGCGGCCAAGGGCGCGCACTTCTTGGACCACCCCGCCGGCGGCGGTCCCGCCGACGGCTACACCGTCTTTGGCCAGGTGTTTGAAGGTCTCGAGGTGCTCGAGAAGATCGCCACCGTGAAGACGGACCACGAGGACAAGCCGGCTTCTCCGATGATCATTGAGTCGGTGAAGATCGAAGTGCAGGGCGGCTGAGCGAGGCCGCTCCCCACATCCCAAAGAGCGCGAGGCCCATTCCGGCGGCGACGCCGGGACGCAGGCCCTCGCTAAAGAAGAACCAGCCCCACGCGCCCGACAGGATGGGCGCCAGGTAACTGTACTGCGACACTCGGCCCGCCTCCTCGAGGTGGTAGGCGTGGGTCATGGCCATTTGCGCGAGCTGCGTGATGACTCCGACGGCGATCAGCCAGGCCCATTCCCCCCCCCGGGGCGTCACCCATCCGAGCGCGAGACAGACCGCGCCCGCCAGGGGCACCGTCATGAGTGGAAGGTAGAACACCACGACGAGCACGGGGTCCGTGTGCCTGAGCCTCCGCACGAGGTTGTATGCGAGCCCCGAGAAGAAGGCGCTCAACATACCGATCCCCGCGTCGCCCAAGGGAACCCTCGGGTCCAGACCCTGGGCCATGGCCACTCCCCCGAACGCGACGGCGAACCAGAGCACCTGGGCTGGCTTCACCTTTTCGCCGAAGAAGACCCCGGCCAGGGTCAGGGTAAAGATGGGAGCGAGTTGCTGGATCGTCGACGCCGTCGCGAGGGGAATCCGGTGAATCGTATAGAAGAAGAGAAGCAGCGCGATCGAGCCCGTGATCCCTCGCGCGACCAGTCCCCACTTGTGCTTGCCCCAAGGGGACATGCGCCGCGCTCGGAGCAGGGTCCAGCAGAGGGAGACCGAGACGAGCCCGCGAAAAAGGACGATCTCATGGGCCGGGATCCGCGGCAGCGCCTTTACGCAGACCTGCATCCCTGAAAAGAGGGCGGCGGCCAAAATCATGTAGCGCGCCCCCAGGCTCAACCGCGGCATGGGTCCATGGTATCATCGCCCGAAGATGGCACCCAGCGATCTGGACCCACCCGCCCAACTCATGGTCGACAGCCATGTGGACGACTTTCTGTCCAAGGCCCTCGTCCATCTCGAGTCCCAGGAGGCCAAGAACCACCTGGCGCTGGGTCTGGCCCTGGCCCTCCAGCGCGGCGAGATGGAATGTCCCGACGCTTTCTATGCCGTGGTCGTCAAAGAGCGCACAACCTTCACGGTCGCGCTCCGCACGCCCCCCCATTTTCTGATCCTGACCGACGGGGATCAGGAGTCGGTCGGGATGATCTGCCGTTCGCTCGCCATGCGTAAGGCGGAGCTCCCGGGCGTTCTCGGTCCCGCGGACGAGGCCGAGTATTTTGCGCAGGAGTGGAGCCGTCTCACCGGAAAAGGGACTCGCCTCGCCGTTCAGCACATCGTCTTTCAGATCGACCGGATCAGAACCCAGCGCCCCAAGCACGGCGTCTTCAGGGTGGCCCACGATGCCGACTTGCCCTTGATCGCCGAGTGGATGCAACGCTTCGGCGCTGAAGCCACCCCCTGGGAGGTCATGGATCCCGCGAAGCTCATGGCGGTCGCCAAACGCCGAATCCGCGCCCACGAGATCCACGTGATCGAGGACGGAGGCCGCCCGGTCTCAATGGCCGCCTGGGCCGGGGCGACGACTCGGGGCGTGCGCATCAACTTCGTCTACACGCCCCACGAGAACCGCAAGAAGGGCTACGCGGCCGCGTGCGTGGGCTCGCTCGTCAGCCAGCAGCTCGCGGCGGGACGCGAGAAATGTTTTCTCTACGCGGACGCTGGCAATCCCGCGTCCGTGGCGCTCTATCTCAAACTCGGATTTCTCGAGGCCGACCGGCCCCGTCTCTACCTGTTTCAATAGGGGTTGAAAAGATGACGGCCACCTCCGGATCCCGATGCGTCCGGTGCCGCCGAGGAGGCGGAACCTGCTACTGCGCCCGGATCCGCCCCTTCGACCCCGGCTTTGAGCTGGTCTTCATCGCCCATCCCCGCGAGGCCCGGAACTCCGTGGGCACCCTGCGAATCGCGCACCTGAGCACGCCGGGCTCGCACCTGCTCGTGGGTTGCGCCGAGGAGATCGACCGCGATCCGCGAATAATGGCCTTTGCCCGGGGCGACGACTTCAGCCCCTGGCTCCTCTACCCCGGCGAAGGAGCGCGGCCGCCACGCCAGGCCGCCGGCGGGTCGGACCGCCGCCTGGCCCTGTTCGTGATCGACGGCACTTGGAGCCAGGCCAAGTCCCTCGTGCGCGACAGCCGGATCCTCTCGTCGCTCCCGCGCGTCGGGCTCGATCCATTTGCTCCCTCGGAGTACGTCTTTCGACGCCAGCCCCAGGCGCACTGCCTTTCAACCGTCGAAGCCGTTCACGCGCTCATCGAGGGGCTGCACGGCGCGGGCGCGATTGCGCTTCCACCCGAGCGCGCCCATGACGGGATGCTCGAGGTCTTTCGGGCGATGGTGCGGGTGCAGATCGAGCGTTCAGTGGCCCGTCAGCAGCTGGGTGACGGGGACGGCGGCGGCTGCGGCGTCGGATCCGCCGGCTGATCGGCGTCGGCCGGGCATCCGGGCAGATTGCCGAACTTGGAACCCTCGCGCTCGCGCTGGTGGTGGATCACGCCCTCTTCGCGGACGACCTTCTCGACTGCCGACCAGATCGGGATCCCCGTGTTCTGGAGGTGGGCGGTGATCACCTTGCCCATGAGGGTCGTGGCGTCACGCAGCCAAAGCCCCATGCCCTCCGGCATGGCGACGCTGTACGAGTGCCAGGGCTTGATGGGCTTTCCGCCCACCTGCACGTTCTCGACCTTGGGATTGCCGTCCTTGTCCAAGCCGATGTCAAAGGTGACGCCCGAGACGTTGGCCACGTAGCCCGCCTTCAAGACCAGGTTCATGAGGGCCCCGATGGCAAAGCCGCGAACCTTGGCGGTCCAAACCGTCCATCCGCGGGTGCTCTGGAGCCCGTAGATATGCGGATACAGTCCCATGACGGACTCGCGGGTAATGGGTCCGGGTGGAATGTTGGCGCCGTAGAACTGCTCGTTGTCCATGGCCATGTCGACGCCCGCGGCCTCGCGCATGCCCCGCACGACGACGTCGGTGCCCTCGCGGCAGTTCTTGGTGTCGGGCCGGTAGAGCGTCACTTCGGTGCTGCCCAGGACCTCATGCAGCCATTGGCTTCCGTACTGCTGCTCAAAATGCGCTCGGGCGGTGGCCACGGCCGCGGCGATGGCGGGGTCCTTGGGGCCGTTAGAATCCACGGGCACCAGTTGGTAACGCATGATCTGCAGGGGCTTGCCCGGGGTGACGTCGACCAGCAGGTCTCCGACTACCTGGCCGTGCTCGCCAGCCTGGACGATCGGCACGGGGTTGCCCTTCAGGTCGTAGGCCCATTCGGGCGTGTACATGAACGTGTGGCTGTGGCCGCCCACCACGATATCGGCGCCCGTGGTCACGGGGACCATGCGCCGGTCCGCGGCGAGACCCAGGTGCGTGAGGGCGATGACGAGGTCGTTGCGGCCCTTGAGCTCGGGGGCGACCCGGTTCCACGTCTCGCGCATCGGACGGATCGCTCCGGGACCCATGCGCCATGCGTAGGTCCATTCGGAGTTGGTCAGGCCCATGATGGCGATGCGCATGCCGCCCTTTTTGAGCTCCACGTAGGGCTGGACGTACTTGCGCAGGTTCTTCTGATCGGCCGCGGGCTCGAGGTTCGCGGCCAGGAGCTTGAAGTTCGGCTTCACGGCCCCGATGAGCTGGTCGAGCCCGTATTGGCCCGGCAGGTAGTCGTGGTTGCCCAAGGTCACGGCGTCGTAGCCGATGGCATTGATGAGGCTCCAGGACTGCTGGCCCTGGTCCGTCAGAAAGAGTGGGCCGCCGTCGCCAAAATCGCCGGCGTCGAGCACGAGAACCTGGATCCCCTGGGCCTCGGCTTCTTGGCGCAACCGATCGATCGTGGCCTTCACGGCCGGATAGCCGCCGCGGTCCGAGTTCGGGGCGTGCTCAAAGTACGAGTGCAGATCGTTGGTGTGGATGATCTGAAGCAATTGCGCACGGGCGTCGGTCGCCATCAGGGACACGACCGCGACGAGCGCAAGCAATGGACGCAGGACTGCCATACGAACCACTCCCCTCTTGAGTGGCCCTCCGATTAACGCGCTGATTCATGATTCACAATGAAATTCGGGAGTTTTGAGGGAGCTCGAGGCCTCGGTGCCAATAGCTGGGACCGAGGGAGCGGATCCTCGCCCCCCCCAAGCAGCGGTCACCGTCGTAAAACACCACGTGCTGTCCTGGGGTTACG